>DATLTI010000220.1:0-12912 GCA_035533675.1 Acidimicrobiales bacterium
GCGCTGAACGGAATCTCTGCGCGAAATCCATACCCAAATCGCACCTCGAGCACACGCTCATGAAAGACCACCCGAGCGTATCTAGGTCCAAGTCCAATGAGCACGAGTAATGGACGGAGAAGTCCGTAACGGAATCCAAACTTCTCTTCGCTCATGATGCCATTCTCGCGCATCGCCGTGCGAGTAGATCCTCTGTGAGAAAACCGATCAAACATGGTCAAGCCGGCAAGGCAAGCCGGATTACAGGAACGGATCCCGTATATCGGAAAGATTCGGGAACCGATTTCGAGCTGGAGCACAAAGCTCCGGGGGGAGGGCTCGAACCTCCAACCTCCGGATTCAAAGTCCGGCGTTCCGCCAATTGAACTACCCCGGATTGCACAACCCCACCACCGATCGCTATTCCGGCGAAGTTGATCTTCCGGGCCCAATGATAGGCCGCGGGTTGAATGTCGCCGCGTCCACGCGCCTATGCGTCGCGATGCACCAACAGATACCCAGCAACACCGAGCGCGACTACGGCATATATCGCCAACAGCACCAGTCCCACTCCAGACGAGAAATCATGCGGATTCTGGATCCGAGAGACGATCGTGTGACCGATCGAAGCTGGCAGAAACCGCGACACATCGTTCGAAACCGTTGAAGGCAAAAGCGCGATGATGATCGGGAGCACGAGAAGCAGAGAGACATAGGCGCTGACTGCTGCCGCTGTGTGGCGGATAATGCAGCCAAGACCGAGCGCGATAAGACCAAGCAGGCAGAGATAGACGCCATCTCCAGTCACCGCACGAAGTGCACCTGGTGATGAGAGTGTTGCATGAGGAACTGGCGAGCGAAGCAGCATCTGCCCGATGAAAAACGAAACAAAGGCAACAATCTCCCCAACAATCAGCGTTGCTGATCCAAAGACGATGATCTTTGCGATCAAAAGGCGCGATCGTTTCGGTACAGCAGCGAGCGACGCGCGGATCGTTCCCGTGGTGTATTCGGCGCTGATCACGAGAACTCCGAGCACCCCGATGGCGAACTGTCCAAAGAAGACTCCGATGAGACTTTCGCGGATCGGATCAAAGGTCACACGTTCGCCAAATCCCACCTGATTCCAGTGCGAGGTGGTAAGAGAAGATGCAAGCGCGCTGAGCCCGACCGCCAAGACGATGAGCACCCCAAAACTCCACATCGTCGATCGCACGGTACGCAGCTTGGTGATCTCCGACGCAACGACGCCGCGAAGCGAATAGTGCCCTGCAAATGTCTGGGGCGCTGCGCGCATGACTTTGGTCTCCGCGCTCATTGGGATCCCCCTCCTGCGCCGTGATATTCCACACTCTCTTCGGTGAGCTCCATGAAGACCTCTTCGAGTGAGGCATTGTTCGGCGCAAGTTCATGAAGTGCAATACCAGCCTCGAAAGCAAGATCACCGATCGCTGACTCGTTCATTCCCGAGACATTGATGGATCCATCGGACTCACGAGTGGTGCGCGCGCCCTTTGCTTCAAGCAGCGAGCCGAGCGAGTCGATCCCCGGCGATCGCACACGTACATAGCTCTGCTGACTACTTGCAAGCAGATTGCTCATAGGAGCCTCGGTAATGAGCCGCCCGCGACCGATCACCACGACGTCGTCGGCCATCTGGGCCATCTCGCTCATCAGGTGACTCGAGACAAAAAGGGTGCGTCCCTGCCGCGCAAGACCGGTCAGGAGGTTGCGAACCCATCGGATGCCCTCCGCGTCAAGACCATTTACGGGTTCGTCATAGAGCAACACCCCGGGATCTCCAAGAAGAGAGGCCGCGATACCAAGACGCTGGCCCATGCCGAGAGAGAACTTACCAGCTGCCTGATTGGCAACTTCAGTAAGGCCGACGATGTCGAGCACCTCATCAACGCGCGAACGCGCGATCTGATTGGTCTGCGCAAGCATCCACAGATGAGCCCTGGCGGTGCGGCCCGGATGGATCGCACGAGCCTCCAGAAGCGCACCAACCTCGCGCAAAGGCCAGTCGAGGTCGTGGTAGGAACGGCCATTGATTGTCGCGGTCCCGGTATTCGGACGATCAAGACCCATGATCACGCGCATCGTCGTTGACTTGCCTGATCCATTTGGTCCAAGAAAACCCGTGACGACCCCAGGCTGAACACTGAATGAGAGATCTTCGACGGCAGTCTTGTCGCCATAACGCTTTGTGAGACCCTGCACCTCGATCACAGACGACTCCGTCTCCTCGGAAGTAAAATCCCGCAATAACGCCGTAAACGTTCTGGCGATACCCTAACGCTCCAAGCGACATTGCTGGCGGCGCGTGTTTTTCCCGACAGCGCTATTTGGTGATTCTGCGCTCCACCCTCCACGAGGCGTCCGGTTTTCCACTAGCCTCGTCCGAGCCATGGGATCACTAATCAAAAAACGACGGAAGCGCATGCGGAAAAAGAAGCACAAGAAGATGCTGAAGCGCACTCGCTGGGCACGCAGGGCAAAGTAACCGCTGCTGAGTGTCTGGTGCCATGGTTGGCACCAAGTTCACTCGCCTGCTGATCGCACCGATTTCGCCGGCACAACCAATGCTTGTTCGCAGCGCTGTTTGACGCGCTCAAGCACCTTTGCGGCAAGTTCGTCCCGCTCGCTATCAGCACATTCAACAAACAGCGATGATCCACTTCCCGCTAGCACTGGCTCTTTGCCTGTCGCGCTTGCAAGTAGATCCTGCCAGTACGCAAGACGCGGCTCTACAAGCATCGCGGCTGGTTCAAGGTCATTCTTTCCCGAGTGATCAGTGCTCTCGCCAAGCATGTCATAGGCGCGATATACCGCCGCGGTCTCGATTCCAAAGGGCGGGGTAACAATGACGAACGATTGCTCCAGATAGGGCAATGGCTCGACAAATTCACCGATCCCGGTGACGAATGCCCGACCTCCAGAGATACAGAACGGCACATCTGCACCAAGCGTTGCCGCTCTTTCGAGGTCGTCAAATCCAAAGTGACGCAATACCGCTGCGGCATCGGCGGAGCCTCCTCCAAGACCAGCGCCCGATGGAATCGACTTTTCAAGCGTCACCGCGAACTCTGCCCCGACCATACGAAGAGCGCGCGAGACAAGATTCGAACCGTCGCTTGGCACAACGAGTCCCAGCCGTTCTTTCCCCGCGTGGGTCGTCCATGTGACCCGATCCTGCACCGTCAGGCCAGAGCCTGGTGCGAACTCGAGCCGGTCGGCGAGACTGAGCGTCACCATCTCCGCCTCGATGAGGTGATAGCCGTCGTCGCGGACACCGGTGATCTTGAGGGTTCGAGTTAGCTTTGCGTTTGCGAGTTCAACTGCGATCGTTTCCACCCCGCTAGCTTGCCCCATGCAGCGATGTCGATGGTCTCAGCCCGAGCAGTCGGAGCGATCCCGACAGAGAGGAAGTCCTCCTCGTCGACCAGCCCGCTGAGCGCTCTGCGCAGCATCTTCCGGCGCGAGCTGAACCCCGCCCTGATCAACGCTGCAATCTCGCCATACGGAGCAACCTGCGGATCGACCGCGGGATCTTTGAGCCGGACAATCTCGATCAGTGAGGAGGCGACATGGGGCTTTGGGATGAACACCTCGGCAGAGACCTGCCCCACAATCTTTGCATCAGCAAAATAGGAACGCCGCGCGGTGACGCCGGCAAACGCGCGCGATCCCGGCACAGCGGCAAGTCGCTCTGCCACCTCACGCTGCACCATCACAATCATTCGGGTGATCATCGGTACATGTTCAAGCAGCGTCATGACAAGTGGTGTCGCGACGTTGTAGGGAAGATTGGCAACGAGCGTGTAGTGCGTGTCATTGTCAAGCAGCTCGGTGAAATTGAGCTCCAATGCATCTGCGTGCACGACGCACACATTATCGGGAACGAGTGACTCAAGGACGGGGATCAGGTAGCGATCCACCTCGACGGCAATGATGTCAGCACCGGTCGCAGCGAGCGCGAGGGTCAGTGACCCAAGACCTGCACCGATCTCAACAACGTGATCGCCCGCCCCGACCCGAGCGAGCCGCGCGATTCTCTCGACGGTATTGGGATCCGCGACAAAGTTCTGTCCAAGAGCCCTCGAGGGGGAAATATCATGCTCATCGAGTAAACGGCGGAGTTCCGACCGCCCGAGCCGATAGCGGTCACTCATCGCTGAGACCAAAGACCTCGGTGGCGTTTAGCGAGGTTCGGCGGGCAAATTCTTTGGCGTCAAGCCCCTTTCGTTGAGCGAGTGCCTCGCCGACAAGCGAGACAAACGCTGGCTCATTTGGAGATCCCCGGTGAGGCATGGGCGCGAGGTAGGGAGAGTCAGTCTCGATCAAAAGACGGTCGATGGGGCACAGATCGACTGCCAGTCGGATGTCTTCTGCGTTTCTAAAGGTTACAATTCCCGAGAACGAAAGATAGGCACCGAGATCAAGACACCGGCGCGCCTCGTCGGGTCCACCGGTGAAACAGTGAATCACCACGCAATCGGGTCTCGGCTCATTTGCCAGTATGGAAAATGTCTCCTCCCATGCGTCGCGGGTATGCACGACCAGAGCGAGGTCATAACGGAGCGCAAGGGAGATCTGCAGGGCAAACGCCTCGTGCTGTGCCTTTGCAGGCGAGTAGTTGTAATGAAAATCAAGTCCGCACTCACCAATCGCAACGATCGATCCAGGTGGCTTGGGACCTGGCGCGAGGAGCGCTTCATTTTGCTCAAGGAGCCTCGAGAGCCACTCGCTGTCACTCGAGGCGTCGTGAGGGTGCTGGCCGGCCGTTGCCCACAGCTTTGGCACTAGGTCATCGTGACGTGCACGCGTCGCAAGAGCAATTGCCTCGAGCGAGGACTCCTCGGTCGTGCCGATGCATATCAGGCGATTGACATTTGCCGCACGGGAGCGCTCAAGAAGTCCAGGAACATCTTCAAGATCGTGCAGATGACAGTGACTATCGGTCCAACCATCCGGATGGTACACGGTGGTTGACATTGCAATCGGCGGCTCAGCCAACTCGGCCCCCGTTGTCTTCAAGGCGACGGCGCGGGAAGAGCGGTGAGCCTTTGATGACCGGACCGCTTGGGCGGTAGTGACCCCAGCTCAGCTCTCCACCATCAAGACGCGCACGCCCCGGTTCATCAGGTCGACCCTCAAGCCCGATTCTCGAAAAGATCTCCGTGCAGGTCTCGGGAAGCGCCGGAGAGGCAAGGATCGAAACGATCCGAAGGACTTCGAGCGCGTCGCCGAGCACCGCTTCGACAGCTGGGCCCGACTCCATCTTCCACGGCTCGGCCTGTTCAAGTGCGAAGTTTGTCTCATGCACGAGTCTCCACGTGGCCTCGAGCGCATCATGAGGAGCAAACCGAGCCCATGCATCCCTCGCGTCGCTGATCGCCTCATTGGCGATTTGGGACATGGTTGTATCCGAAGCAGCACGAGGCAATGGTCCAACGCCATCGCACTTGGAGCCAACGACGGTCGTAACGCGTTGCAAAAGGTTTCCGAGATTGTTCGCAAGGTCGGTGTTGTAGCGCGCGATCAGACCTTCATAGGTGAAATCTCCATCATTTCCAAGGACCACGTCGCGCAAAAGGTGATAACGCAGCGGCTCCACGCCCACATCGTTGGCAAGTGCAACTGGATCGATCTGGTTGGTGCGCGATTTTGACATCTTTTCCCCACCGACCAAGAGCCAGCCATGCGCAATGATCTGCAATGGAGGGGTGATCCCCGCAGCCATGCACATCGCTGGCCACCAGACTGCGTGAAACCGAAGAATGTCTTTGCCAACAAGATGATGCACGGTTGGCCACAGTTTTGAAAAACGCTCATCGTCCACGCCGTAACCCGCTGCGGTGACATAGTTGATCAGCGCGTCGTACCAGACATAGACGACATGGCGCTCATCCCACGGCACCGGGATTCCCCAGTCAAAAGAGGTGCGCGTGACTGAGATATCTTCAAGGCCCTGTTTGATGATGCCGAGCGCCTCGTTTCTGCGCGTCTCGGGAAACACCACTCCAGGATTTGCTTCGTACCACTCAAGCAGCTGGTCACTAAAGCGCGAGAGGGCGAAGAAATAGTTCTCCTCGACAAGCCACTCCACCGCCCGCTCGTGCACCGGACAGCGCTGTCCTTCAAGAAGTTCCGCGTCGGAGTAATACGCCTCGCACGAGACGCAGTACCAACCCGCGTACTCGCCCAGGTAGATGTAGCCGTTGTCATAGATCGCCTGCATAAATCGCTGCACCGTCTCGACATGGCGCTCATCGGTAGTCCTGATGAAATCGTCATTGGTGATCTCGAGCACCTTCCATGTGTCGCCGAACCACCCACTCGCCTCGTCAACCCATGCCTTTGGCGATTTCTGTCGATCCTCGGCTACTCGGACAATCTTCAGTCCGTGCTCATCTGTACCCGTGAGGAAGAAGACCTCGTCGCCGATGCTGCGATGCCAACGGGCGAATGCATCGGCCGTGACCGTCGAATACGCGGTGCCGAGATGAGGACGGTCGTTGACGTAATAGATCGGAGTTGTCTGGAAGAAAGAATCGGGCACTTTTGTAGCGTACCGACCCAGAGGCAGTTCTTTTGCCAGCGCGGAGCTATTTCGCTGTGGGCTCCGCGCCCAGTGCCGCCTGATAGGCAACACGATGGGGAACTTCGAGCAGAATCTCGAGCGCACTCGCGGCATCGCGTCGACTCAGGCCCGCCTCGATAAGACGCCCGAGTCTTTCTATGAAATCTTCCTTAGAACCTGCCAGTTGTGCCTTCGCGGGTCCCACTACGATGACGTGCTCGCCCCGACGTTCGACATCGACGCGGGCGACGGACTCTGCAAGCGTGCCGCGCCAGACCTCCTCGTGAAGCTTTGTCAGTTCTCTGACGATTGCGATGTTTCGATCGGAGCCACAGGACTCACGCAGCACCTCGAGAGTCTCCCGAACTCGCAATGGAGACTCATAGAGGATACTCGTCACCTCGGATGTGGCGATGACATCGAGTTGTGCCTCGCGGCCGCGCCCCTTGCGGGGCAAGAAGCCCACGAATGCAAACCGCTCTGCGGGAAGTCCGGAGATACTCAGTGCGGCTATTGCTGCCGAGGGTCCCGGGATGGTGGAGACGACGAGTCCAGCGGCAACAACGCTTGCCACAAGACGCTCTCCCGGGTCAGATATCACCGGAGTGCCAGCATCACTTACGAGTGCGACCAAGTCGCCCCGAATGATCCGGTCAACAATCTCAGCTGCTCTTTCTGCCTCGTTATGCTCGTGCAGCGAGAGCAGTCGTTTTGGCTCAATCCCCAACTTTTTGAGTAACTGCCCGGTGTGTCTCGTGTCTTCACAGCAGACAAGATCGGCATGGCTCAAAGTTTCGATCGCGCGGCGACTGATATCACCGAGGTTCCCGATCGGCGTCGCGACAAGCACAAGCGAACCGGTAGAGCCGTTGTGTTCGCCAGCTGGCTCTTGTGCGTCGCTCGTCAACGGATCTACGGATCGGACAGATCCCACCTTGGTCATCGGACCTCAAGGTGGTCGCCAAGCTCGAGACCCCAGCGAGCAAATGCCCCTCTGGCAGCGACAACGAGCAATGCGTTGGAATGCCTCGTGACAATCGGCTGCCATGGGCCAAATGAGCAGAGTGCCTTGACCACGCGTTCGGCATCAAGCGATGCAACGTCAGCGCCTTTCGCGCCCGCAAAATGGAGACGTTTTGCCTGGATGAGCTGTGCACCAACCGGTGAGCCAACGGGAATGCGGGTCAGGGGAGCCGCGGAGACGCCGTCACAGCTAGCAAGCACCGCGCCATCTTTGAGAAGCCACGCCATCGCACTCCTCCTTGCATCACCATGGTACTGATCGACAGCCTTAGGGTAGCCAAAGTAGAGGGAGACAACCGCGGCCTCGCTCACCTGCCATAATCCTGATTGGGACGACCTCTGGCATCTCGGCTACACTTTGACCTCCATGTCAAAGAGAACCTCAAAGCGAAAGCTCAGTAAGAAAAAGAAGGCCAATCACGGCAAGAAGCCGAACTGCGGTCGGGGTTAGCCCGCTCTGCATCTGATTTGTCCCGCGTTCACATCCGCGGGTACCGGCGATCTGTTTTCGAACTTCATCAAATACTTCGACGAACTTCTGGCTCGTCTAATCGCGGTCATTCGCCGCATATCGCGCGCCTCCACGTAACCTTTTGACCGCTCATTCACTCGCCTAAGTGAGAATCCCTGCACCTCTCGCGAGTTCAAGCAGCGAATGCTCAGGACGAGCGCCGAGATGGGAGATCACCTCAGAGGCCGCGAGCGCGCCGAGTTCAGCACCGATGCGATAGTCGCCCTCTCGAACACATCCATAGAGCATCCCCGCAGCGAAGAGATCCCCTGCTCCTGTGACATCGGCGATCTGCTCGACTGGCACTGCGTCAATCTGGACCATCCCCTCCTCCCAGATGACGACCGCGCCGAGTTCAGATCTCGTGACGACAACCGCCATATCTTGATGGCGAAACCGATCAGCTGCCTTGTAGATGTCGCCGCATTCGCCAAGACTCAATATCTCATCGTGGTTCGAAAAGAGCAGGCTGATATCGGGAAGGAGCTCGATCAGCATCTCACGGTGCCGATCGACCACAAATGGATCAGCAAGTCCAAGAGCGAGGGCAGTTCCGTGAGTCTTAGCCGAGGCGATCAGCGATTGCACGATCCCGTCCGCCCCTGGGAAATCAAGTAGATATCCGTCGAAGTAGCACACCGCACAATCAGCAAGTAGGTCCTTGGAGAGATGTTCGACCCGAAGTTGCCCAGAGACTCCGAGATGCGTTGCCATGGTGCGCTCCTGATCCGGAGTGACCATTACATAACATGCACCTGTCGCCGAGCGCCCGTCGCCATCGGTGATCTCCGTCAACATTGGGTGAACTCCAGCGGACCTGAGGTCATTGGCATAGCGCTCACCGAACTCATCTCGCGCGACCGCTCCGACAAACGCGGTTCGGCCCGTAAACGAAGCGATACCCGCAGCTGTATTGGCAACTGTTCCGCCAGAGACGAGCTTTGCCGCACCAAGCGTCGCCCGTGCTCGTGTCGCCGTCTCATCATCAATCAGCGTCATCATTCCCGCCGCAAGACCAAGCTCGGCGACTGTCGAAAGATCTGCAATAGAAAGGTGGTCGATCAAGGCAGTACCGACGCAGATAACGTCAAATCTTCGATCATTGGCAAGTTGGGAGATGAGATTCATTCGCGTAGTCACGAACTGACACGCTAGTTCGGGATCGAAGATTTTCAAGCAAACATAAGGCAAATTCTGTGTCCAGCTGGAATATTTTCTGCCAGATTTGGGGAAAATACTAACTATCGTTGTCCCATGCCCGAACCAAGAGAAGATGAAGATTTTCGCCTCCCGCGAAACGTCAATCCAGTTCGATACATCCTTCGTCTCACTCCCAACCTTGAACAGGCAACGTTCGATGGAACTGAATCACTCGAACTCGAAGTACTCGAGACAACCCAATCCATCGTCTTGAACGCCTGCGATCTCGCAATTGAAAGCGCAACGGTCGAACCAGGTTGGAATATCGCTGGCGAACGAGATGTGAATGCTCCTGTCGCAGAGATTGCTTTTGATGCAGAGCTCGAACAAGTCAGTTTTAGGTTTCCGAAAACTCTTGCACCAGGCGTTTACACGCTTACGTGCAACTTTCGCGGCGAGCTCAACGACAAGCTATGCGGGTTTTACAAGAGCACCTTCGTGGATGACACTGGCACGCTTCAAACGATTGCCACAACACAGTTTGAACAGACCGATGCGCGAAAAGCATTTCCGTGCTTTGACGAGCCGGACCGGAAAGCAATCTTTGACGTCACCCTCGACGTACCGAATGCGATGACTGCAATATCGAATGGCGAGGAGTTGTCGAACATCGATCTGGGAAATGGCAAGCGGCGCGTCCACTTTGCCGAGACAATACCTATGTCGACCTACCTCGTCGCGTTCATCGTTGGCAGACTTGAATCCACAGAGCCAGTAGATGTGGACGGAGTTGCTCTGCGTGTCTATACCGTTCCAGGCAAACTTCACCTCGCTGGACACGCGCTCGAATCTGGGGCACATTCGCTGCGCTTTTTTGCAGAGTACTTCGACATTCCGTATCCGGCAGCAAAGCTTGACCTTGTGGCGCTTCCAGACTTCGCCTCGGGTGCAATGGAAAATCTTGGATGCGTAACGTTCCGCGAGGCAATTCTGCTCGCAGATCCCGACAACGCTTCGCGCGTTGAAATTGAACTCCTCGTTGAGGTCGTCGAGCACGAGATCGCGCACATGTGGTTTGGTGACCTTGTCACCATGAGGTGGTGGAACGGCATCTGGCTGAACGAGGCATTCGCAACTTTCATGTCGCGCCTTTGTCAGGATGATCTGCATCCAGAGTGGAATACCTTTGTCTCGTTCAGTCGTTCAAAATCGGCTGCATTCCTCATCGATGCTCTGCACGCGACGCGACCAATCGAATTCCCGGTGCGACATCCTGATGAGGCATCCGCGATGTTTGATGTGCTGACATACGAAAAAGGCGCAAGCGTGCTGTGGATGATCGAGCAGTACCTCGATCCCAACCAATTCCGTGACGGTGTGCGAAAGTATCTGAAGTCGCACGTCTACGCCAACACTGAGTCCGAAGATCTCTGGGATGCAATCGAATCTGCCGCAGGTGGCACACCCGTTCGGGCAATTATGGACTCCTGGATCTTCCAGGGCGGTTTCCCATCCGTTGACGTTCACCCGAAATCCAATGAATCACCAGCCACATTCGAACTCTCTCAGGCGCCGTTCTCCTATCTTCCGATTGCACCGAGCGGAGATTCTGCGATTGGCCGTGACTGGCTCATTCCGATCATCGCTGCCCCAGTTGAAAACCGCGATCAAGACACCCGCGAAATTCTTGGCTCAGCTGTTCTTGAGGTCGCTGTTGAAGAGGGCCCCCTTCTCGTCAACGCTGGTGGTTCAGGATTTTTTCGCGTCAATTACGACCATGCCAGCTACGCGGGCCTTCTCGCAAATATCAAGCAACTTCGTGACATCGAGCGGTTCAACCTCACCGATGACACCTGGGCTTTCATTGTCGCTGGTCGCTCGGATCTCGTTCGGCTCGCGGAACTCGCGACGGCTCTACGCGAAGAGCGGGATCCATTCGTCTGGTCCGTCATTATCGGAGCGATCGAGACACTCAACAATTTGATTCCAAGTTCGAGACAAGACGAGCTCGCCAATTTCACCCGAGGGCTATTGGGGCCTTTGCTTGAAAGAACCGGATGGGAGCCCGCCGATGGCGATGATGAGCAGACCCCGCTACTTCGTTCATCGTTGATTGCCACGCTTGGCACAATCGGGCGAGACGAAACAGTCTTCAAACATTGTCAGGAACTTTTCGACCAGGATCACCTGAACCGCAAGGCAATAGATGCAAACCTCGCCGGATCGGTACTCGGTGTTGTTGCGACCCAGGCAGACGACGCAGTGTTTGAACAGATCCTCGAACGCTTTCGCAACCCACAAAATCCCAATGACCAGAAACGTCATCTAAGCGCATTTGCCAAGCTTGGCGATCCTCGCCTTGTCAAAAAGATCCACGAAATGTGTCTCACGGAGATCAGATCCCAGGATGCGCCATACCTTCTTCGACCAATGCTCCGGAACCGGAACATCAATCAGCAGACCTGGCGATTCATCTCTGACAATTTCTCGGAGATCCGCAAGCGGTTTCCCGACAACTCCATTCTGCGGATGCTTGAGGGTGTCAGCGCGCTTGCCCAACTTGATGATCATGGTGATCCATTGCTTGCTCGCGAAGTCAAGGAGTTTTTTCTCGAAAATACCGATGACTCCGAACGAAAGCTCACGGAACAGATCCTTGAGCGACTCGCGATCAATATCCGGCTCGCAAAGCGTCTTCAGAGCGAATGGTTCACAATCAGTTAGCGAAATCGTGGATACCAGAGATACGCGACTCAATCGCGCCAACCGAGACGGTCAAAGACGTTTAGTGATGCCCAAGCCCTAGTTCGATCGACTTCGCAAGTAGCAACGAGACCGCTACGAGCAAGTATGCGAACAACATATAAAGCACCGATTTGCGACCACGCGACAAGTTTGCTGGTCGTAGCAACACCGATGGTGGCATCTGCCAGCGCTCGCGCACGGATCGAGTTCGTAACTGAGGGTGGAGTACCTCCTGTTTTTTCGACCCACGCGCGAGCGTTATTCCTGAGACAACTCCCCCGATCGCAGAGATGACGAGAGTGTCAAAGAGGACCGAGGTGGGAACCGTTGGAAATACGGTGGTGATCATAAGAACTGCGGACATTCCGAGGAGGATCGTAATGACGAGGCCCGCAACGATATTCAACCAGGGCGCGTTGACCCATGGGCCTAGCACCTCGCGGTCATTGCAGAGAAGCAGTCCGAATACCATTGCCAAGGGCAGCAAGATTCCCGCGAAAGCCTGAACTGCAAGAACAAATAATCCGAGCGGCGCGTGCGGAATCAGCACGATTACCGCAGCTAGCCCGATAAGGATTGCAAACGAGAGATAGAACTGCTTTGCCTCTGCGAAACTCCGATTTAGTGATGAGCGCACACCAGCCATGTCCCCATACGCGTAGGCCGAAGTCAGCGTTACAGATGCCGCGCCAACCATT
Source organism: Acidimicrobiales bacterium (assembly GCA_035533675.1). Lineage (GTDB taxonomy): Bacteria > Actinomycetota > Acidimicrobiia > Acidimicrobiales > Bog-793 > CAIVND01. The sequence continues at coordinate 12,683 of DATLTI010000220.1, forward strand.
GAAGCGTTCAGCAGAATAATTGCGAATAGCGCGCCCGCCCCACTCCCTACCGTCTTGTCAAGACCAATTGCAACAGAGAGTCCGTTGACAAAATGGCCTGCTAACTGCGCATGTCCTGAAAATGCAAATGCTGTGGCAGAGATGATGAGCGTCGCTGCAAAAACGGTAACCGCCGACCCGATTACCGTATCCGCTCGTTCGTAATTAATCCACCGGGGAGTAATCTTCTT
>DATLTI010000221.1:0-11008 GCA_035533675.1 Acidimicrobiales bacterium
CTCACCTCGCGCAAGCTCAAACTTGAAGAGATCTTCTACCCACCGACGCTTGAGCTCTAGCAGGCCCTCAGGGCCAACGTCTTACCGGGCTGGCCCCTAACATCAGGACAATGTCCACGACAACGGCACCGGCCAGCGAAACGGATCGATCCCGTCTTGTCCCTTTGGATCGCGAGGTGATCGCGATCCTCGGGGCGCTTGTGCTCTACGCGGTCTTGGCGGTTGTGGTCTTTGATCCTCTCTCGCCATGGACCGGTGATTACCTCTCGCGCGCAGGTATTGGCGATCCCGCGCAGATGGTCTGGTTTCTTGCCTACACCCCCCATGCACTTGTTCACGGACTCAACCCCTTCTGGACCAACCTGGTCAACTACCCAACGGGGATCAATCTCGCGGACAACACTTCGGTGCCACTGCTCGGACTTCTCGCATGGCCGATGACCGCGACGCTCGGGCCGGTCTCTGCGTTGAATCTCTTGTTGCGTCTCGGAATCTTTCTCTCGGCAACCTCAATCTTTTTTGTGCTCCATCGCTGGGTCACCTCGCGCCTCGCGTGTTTTATCGGTGGCCTTCTTTTCGGATTCGGCCCCTACGTCATCGGCCAGTCAATATCGAATACTCATATCAATCTGCTGTTTGTCCCGCTTTTTCCTCTCCTCATGCTCGTAACTGATGAGGTCGTCTCTCGTCAACGCTGGTCATGGAAGGTCTCTGGCGTCGCACTTGGTCTGCTCGCTAGCGCGCAGACGATGATTGCCCCCGAGCTGTTAAGCGATTTTGGAATTGTCGCTCTTGCGGTTGTGATCCTGGTTGCCATCAGATATCCGGATCGCGTGCGCGCTCACCTCGCCTACGCAGCCAAGGCAGTATTGGGATCGATTGTCATCTTTCTTTTGCTGTGTGGTTTTCAGATCCGGACGATGCTCTTTGGCAGGGGCCACCTCCGCGGGGCCGTCTATGCGGTGTCGCACCTCCAGTCGTTTCACAATTCATTCGTCGAAACATTTCTGCCAACACAACAGCAGATTCTCACGACGGCACGACTATCGAGTGCACTCCATCTTCCGACTCGAGATCTGAACGAGCTCGGAGGCTATCTCTCCATCCCCTTGGTCATCGTGCTCATCTTGGCCGTGATGCTCCTGTGGCGGCGCTATCTCGTAGCTCCACTCGCAGCGGGAACTCTCGTTGCCTTCATTCTCTCGATGGGGAGTTCGCTCAAGACCGGCAGCATCAACCTGCCGCTTCCCGAGAAGATCTTCACGGTGTTGCCGCTGTTAAAGAGCACGGTTCCGGACCGATTTGCCCTCTTGACACTGCTTGGAGCGAGTTCTCTCTTTGCGATCGGGATCGATCACGCGCTTGCGAGAATCAAATCACGGGCATCATCTGCACCTCAACTGCAGCTCGCTGGGACTGTGGCCGTCGTAATGGTTGTCCTTTTCGCGATGGCTCCGAGGCTCCCGATCAAAGAACAAAAGCTCATCTGGCCAACGGCGATCGGAGGCGACATTTCCACTCATGTCGCGAACGGCGCCGTCGTGCTCACCTACCCATACCCGATGCCACCGCTCAATCAGGCGATGGCATGGCAGGCCGAATCACATTTCTCATTCCATCTGCTCGGGGGATACGCCACCGTCCCGAACCAGGAGGGAGAGGGCCAGGAGTGGCCGCTCTTGCAACAACCGAGCGAGGTCCAGTCCTACCTCGGTCGCCTCGAACTCGGTCACCGATCGCGATTTCCAATGATCGCAAAACCCACAAATGGAACAAAGCTCTGTGAATACGTTAGAAACTATGGCGTCACAGATATCGTGGTCTTTCAAACCGGAATCAGCACGCCAGTCGCGATGCATTATCTCGACCAACTCCCCCATCGGGTCACTTTCACCGCAAAGGGACTGACGATCTCTCACCTTCTCAATGCCCGATCAGGACCATTCGCACACTGCGTCTCTTAGATCTCTGCAAGTCCGACGTAGTTCTCGGCGAGAACGGTCGCTGCCGCTCGCGAGCTCGTCACATTTTCGAGTTCAGCACGCTGAAGGTGATCTTGATGAGGATTGTCAGAATCGCCAAAACGATGCAGCATCGAAGTCATCCACCAGGAAAAGTGTTGCACCCGCCAGACACGCCGGAGACAGTCTCGAGAGTACGTGTCAAGCAAAAAATCACGGTGATGGGTGTAGTGCTCCTCGAGGGCGCGCGAGAGTTTCATGACGTCATGAACTGCAAGATTGAGCCCCTTGGCTCCCGTCGGAGGCACGATGTGCGCCGAATCCCCGGCAAGAAAGAGGCGCCCAAAAGACATGGGGTCGGTCACGAAGCTGCGCATCGGTGTGATCGCGCGCTCGATGATCGAACCTTCGTGAAGCACCCAGCCATCTCGCGTCGAAAAACGCGTAGCGAGTTCAGACCAGATTCGGTCGTCGGGCCAGTGCACAAGATCATCGTCTGGCTCAACTTGCAGGTAAAGGCGGCTGAGTTCGGGAGAGCGCAGACTGTGAAGAGCGAAACCCTGATCATGACGCGCGTAGATCAGCTCATCGGTTGAAGGAGCGACCGTGGCAAGGATGCCAAGCCACGCAAACGGATAGTTCCAGTCATAGATGGTCTTCGCGGATTCGGGAATAGCTGCGCGCGAGATCCCATGAAATCCATCACATCCGGCGATGAAATCACATACCAGCTCTTGACGACCCTCGGCATTCGTAAAAGAGAGCATCGGAGCCGTGGTCTCGACTGCGTCGATCTTGACATCAGCGACCTCGTAGAGGATCGTTCCATTGTCACGAAGCCTCTGGTCCACAAGATCCTTCACCACCTCCTGTTGTCCATAGACGCTGATGGTTCGTCCACCGGTCAGTCCTGAGAGATCGATACGATGTCCAATTCCGTCGAATCGCAATTCAATGCCGTGATGAACAAGTCCCTCTCGCATAAGCCGCTCACCGACACCGGTTGATTTCATCAGCTCGACTGTGTCGTTCTCAAGTACTCCTGCGCGCACGCGCTGCTCGACATAGGAGCGACTGCGGTTCTCGATCACGACCGATTCGATCCCGGCGAGATGAAGAAGATGTGACAACATCAGTCCCGCGGGCCCAGCGCCGACGATACCTACCTGAGTACGCATGTCCCTCCCCGGCCCATCGGCCCACTTTGACTCTGGTCATCGACTCAATGTCATCTGTCAGGGCGCGCTCTCCGCTTACGACAGTAGGCTCCCCCTCGATTGGAGACAACTCAAAACACCACGGATCTTGTTGAGCGCTCATCTGACAGCGAGGGTTGCGAGCGGAGGGGGTATCAAAATGAAGAGAGAAGATGCACCCACGATTTTGCCCATGTTTCCTCTGTCATCGGTGCTGTTTCCCGGTGCCTCACTTCCGCTACACGTATTTGAGCCGCGCTATCGCCAGTTCGTTGCCGATGTGATGACAACGAATCGAGAATTTGGCGTCGTATTGATCGCGCGGGGCTCTGAAGTTGGTGGAGGCGACCAGCGACTCTCTATCGGAACTGTCGCGACAATCGAGGCTCTCTCTGAGATCGAGGGTGGTCAGTTCGCGCTACTTGCTCGCGGTATACAACGACTCGAGGTAAAACATTGGCTCGATGATGACCCATATCCGCGCGCTCAGGTCGAACGCGTACCTGAGGACCTCGGTGGCGCATCTGCACAGCACGTCGAGAGCGCTCTTGCATCACTACGCCATGCCCGGGCGCTCCTCTCGGAACTTCATGACACACCACCTCTTCCGACTGATCTTGACATGTCCACCAAATCACCTGAAGATCTGTTCGATACTCATTGGAAGCTGTGCATGCTCACGCCCTTCGAGGCCTTTGACCGCCAGCGGCTACTCGAAGCTGATTCGGTGAGCGATCGACTCTTGCTCCTGACATCGCTCTGTAACGAACTTGCAAGCGATGTCACAACCATCCTCGCCCGAGGCGAAGATGGCGAGATGCTTTGAGACCCCCTGCCGCATAGGCGACAGGGGGTCTCAATCTAAAAAGAGGCCTCTTTTGAGCTACAACTCAGGAGTGCCACCTGGGGCCGCCGGGAATACGGGGCATGTGGCCTAAGCCTGATGCTCCCATGGGTCCAATAAGGGAATGGCGGGATCCAAAACGCACATCTGTTGCATCAACGGTGGTTCCGGTGATTGTGCCCGACACCGCAGCAAAGCTTCCAACTTTGATGGCGCCAAATGAGGACGACGCCACTCCGGGCTCCTCGAAGGTCGTCGAATTGGTCACGTCAACAGTCAGTGACGTGCCAGCGCGGTTCTCAATCGTGAAGCTACTTGTGCCAAGCGAGGTGACCTTGCCTGCCGCATCAGGGCGGGTTCCCATCGGGTGCACCGACGGATTCGGTTGCTCTTGAGTCTCAATGCGCACAGCGGTCGCTGTCACGGTGGTTCCAGAGACGCCTCCGAGCACATCAACAAAAGTTCCGACCTTCACGTCACCGATTCCGACAGAGCCCATACTGTGCTCTCTATAGGTTGTCGCTCCCGTGACGATCACCATGTAGGACTTCGAGGACCGGTCAAGTACGGTGAAACTTCCCGTCCCAAGTCCCGTGACCTTTCCGTCAACTGTCGGTCGTGCTCCATATAGCCCTGCTCGTCCTTGAAGAGGGTGGGTCTTTGGTGTCGACGAATGCGTTGTGCTTGCGGAGGCAATCGAGACCCCACCCAATACCGCAACGCCCGACAGCGTTCCTATCGCTACAAGACGTCGCACCGAGACTTTGGTCGTCCGGTAGGGAGAGTCGTTTTGCTTTGGCACGTTAATCCTCCGATCAATAGATGCATCGTTGCATAGAGCATCGTTACGGCGGATTCTTAGACCCAACTGAGAATTGTGCAGAAATTGACTGAGATCGGACCGCTTTCGCCATAATTCAGTGACTTTCGAATGTTTTTTCTACCTTGGACCGGGATCACGGCACATTGAATGGGTTCAGAGATGAGTCATAACCAAAAGAAAGACCACATATGTCATCACGATCATCGATCCAGTAACTCTTCCCAGGCCGCGCCGAGCGTACGCAATTGCAAGCGCGATCACCGTCATCATGAGATACCACAGCGCAAGGTCTGAGACGTTGCCCGACTGTGCTCCCACACCGACGAAGAGCGCGGGAACGATAAGTCCAAACATCACATTGATGATGTTCGAATGCACAGCCGTACTGAGCGTCGCCGCTCCTCGGCCGTGCAACGCAAGATAGATCGCGGCTACCGCGTTTGGCAGGCTCGTGACACCTGCGAGAACAACACCTCCAATAATAAAGGTCGACCAGTGGTACCGGTCGCCGACCGTGCTAGCGATGCGCTCCATCGCCACGCTCGCTGCCACGACCACGATGAGCATTCCAAACGCGAGAGAAAAATCACGTGGTCGCCCTATCTTTGGCGCGATTGCCGCTGAGAGATCCTGTTCTTCTTGTCTCACTGCTCTCTCAAGTGATGCCGAAAGTGCGCTCGGGAGATGCAGGAATCGAAGCATGCGCTTTGGGGACTCAAGCAAGGCAGTGTAGGGAATGAGCAGGCCAAAGAGCAGTCCGGCCGCGGGCCACCTGTTGATTCCATGATGTTCGACACCAAGTGTCATCAGTGCAACAAATATCGCTGGAAGCGTCAAGAGAATGACGACGCGCCGATGAAGTGTGATTCTGCCTGCGCCGATCGCGCCGACTCCGAGAAGTGCTGCAAGGTTGAAGATGTTTGCCCCAAGGATCACGCTCACCGACACGCCGCGCTGGTGATGGACAAGCGCCGTTATAGACGATGTGATCTCGGGGGAGTCGGCGCCAAGGGCGGCAAGAAGTCCAAGAGCCGCCTCAGAAAGCGAGAGACGCGCGCCAACGCGCTCGAGTGCCACGACAAACAGCGAGGATGCGAAAAGACTCAGGACTGCGAGGAGTGCAAATTCGATGAAGAGCGCGTTAGTGGAATTCATCTCCAGACAATCACGTCAAAGTCGCTCTCATGACCGACAGATGCATTCAATGACGCAGCGATGACATGGCACAGATAGCTATAGCGTCGCCAGCCGGCGCTTGGTCTCTGCATAGACATCGGCCAGGAGCGGACCTTTGCGGACACTCGCGATGTTTTGAATCAGATGATCCGGATTCATTGTCCCTACAATTGTTGTACTCATGCCGGGATGCGAAATCGTGAAACGCAGCATGAACTCTGCCCTGCTCGCGCCGTCTGCGAGTTCATCGAGGTTTGCCTCCTCATAGCGCTTCCAGACAGGCTCCTTGCCGAGATCTCCCTTCGCGACGCCGCCGCGGATCACGACGCCGATACCTCCAGCATGTGCAGCGGTGATGACCTCCTCGTGCTCGCGTTCTAGGGCCGAGTAGGGGATCTGCAGCACATCAAAGACACCGAGGTCGATGTGGTCAGCAATGTTCGGCAATATTGAGGACGAACCGATATAACGCACTTTGCCAAGATCCTGAAACTCCTTCAACACCGCAATCGCATCTTCGGCTCCGAGCTCTTTGAGCGATGGACTCTGATGGAACTGGATCAGGTCGAGATAGTCAGTGTTCAGACGGCGCAGGCTCTGTTCAATACCGTTGACAATGTTCTGGCGCGTGAACACATGCGGAGGCCGCTTGTCCACTGGCGTTCCTTGAGGGGCGTCTCCAACCCAGCAACCACATTTTGTCGCAAGGAAGTACTCGTCGCGCCTCTTCGCGATTGACTTGCCGATACTCTCCTCGGAATCTCCATAGTCAATTGAGGTGTCGATGTAGTTGATGCCCTCGTCAAGCAAAAGATTTAGAATCTTGTCCGCCTGGGCTGGCTCAATAGGGCGTCCATTGTGATGGTGCTCCCTGCCCCTGATCTCCATGGCGCCAAATCCAAGAACCGTTGGGGCAAATCCAGTACGACCTAGGTTTCGCGTAGGAATATCTGATTGGGTCATGCGGTCATCCTTTTCTAAGCGGTCTTGTTGTCGAATCTAAACCTATCGACTCCAAACGTTACGACTGAACGACCGCAGCCTCATCTTTGGCTATTGAAAGCACGATGATGGGGATCTGTCGCTCCGTCTTTTTCTGATACTCATCATAAGCAGGCCATATTTTTGTCATGACCTGCCAGAATTCCGGTTGTTCCGATGGCGTCGCCACGCGGGCCATCGCAGGGAACACCGAGGCTCTTATCTGGATAATCACCTTTGGATCAACCAGCAGGTTCTCGATCCAGAGTGGATGCTTCGGTGCGCCTCCACGTGAACCAACTACCAGATAATCGTCATTGTGTCGGCCAAAGATCAGCGCGGTGCGACGGAGACGCTGTGATCGTCGACCTCGTGTTGTCAATAAGAGCGTCGGAGCGCCGTTCCAGATGAACCCCTCGTCACCATCTGTTGCGAGGTACTTGAGAAGATGTGCTCGCACCATCTCGCGTGGACTGTCGATGACCTCTTCAGCTTCCAACATGTGCCCCAATCGTCGGCTCTCACCAATCTAACCCGACCGATTGATATTGCACCCGAAGAGCACAGCGACGGCGAACCATCTGCCAGCGTGTGGATGACCCTGTGAGGTAGTTGGGGATGAACGGTGGATCACGAGAATTACCTGTCAACAACTTATGGATTTCGAAAAAACATATTGACGTATCGAGATACAGCGAACAGTATTCGTACTGCGAAGTCACCGGCGTTCAAACGTGCGAGATCGGCTCGGAACTTTCGGGCGAGGGTCGATTTTGGGCGAGCACGACGAGCGACTTCGAATGGAGTGTAGGAGCACGACGAGCGATCTTCGGATCCTCGTTGTGGCGAGACCTCGGGTAACCGGGCCACGTGGCTGGGATTGTCGAAAGACAATTTCTGGCACCATGCACTTCAGGTGCATCGACCCCAGGAGGTGCGATCGGCCATTGGTCGATCCACTGCCTGGGGTCTTGCCGCGTTCTAGAGATCAATCGGGCGTGAAAGACTCAATGCGGTGCCAGCGCGGTGCTGTTCCCGCGAGGCAGAGTCACGACCGCTGACGCTTGGCGGGTGCGTTGAATTGGAGGTCTGGGCAGTGAGGCCCTTCCCGGTTGTGTTCCATATCGGGCCGATGCAGGTCCATACCTATGGCATCGGTCTGGCCATCGCCTTCTGGGTCGGCTTTCGCTATTTTGCCCAGCGACTGCGAAAGAACGGCTACCCCGACGCCTGGCTCTCGACCACGTTCATCTGGATCGTGATCGCCTCGGTCGTCGGCGCGCGCCTCGTGCACATCCTTGCGAATCTGTCGTATTACCAGCTCCACCCCGGAGAGATCTTTGCGATCTGGAACGGCGGACTCTCTTCGTTCGGAGGGCTGGCCCTCGCGCTCCCGATCGGAATGGCGAGCGCGCACCGGCGCTGTCCGACCCTTCGGCCCGTCGACGGTCTTGACATCGTCGCACCTGTACTTGTCTTCGCGTGGGCAATCGGGCGTTTTCTCGGTCCGCAGTTCATGGTCGCGGGAGGCGGCAAGCCAACACAGCAGTGGTTCGGCATGTACTACGCGGGCCAAGTCGGCAAGAGGATTCCCGTACCAATTATTCAGGGGATCGAATGCCTCGCAATCTTTCTGATTCTCATTCTCGTTGAGCGAATGTTGAAAAAAACCTGGATTACCCGCGGAATGATCGCGGCATTGGCGATGGGCCTTTGGGGCCTCAGCCGGTTCTTCGATGAATACCTCTGGCTCACCTACGACACTGGCACTGATGCTGTTGAGATCGCCTCGATCTGCATGTTCGTCGCAGGCATGGGAATTTCCCTCTGGCGCTACAGCGTCCGAATACCATTTCGAACCCACCTCGCAGACGGAGCATCAGTGACCACAAAGTGACGATGTGATGAACCTGATGACGCGTGAGATCACATCACTACCTAGTTTTCTCCTCCCAATCGACAACGCCTTGAAGAACTCCGAATGCGGGAAATTGATAGCCGAGCATCATTTGTTGTTGAGAACGTTAATCAACGAGACCGATAAGAACGTCTCTGGTGGTGGGGACGAAGGGATTTGAACCCTCACTTGGAGCATTTTAAGTGCCCTGCCTCTGCCGGTTGGGCTACGTCCCCATCATCTGCTCATCATCAAGTAGATAACCAAAACTCTACGCTTGTCTTGTCAACATGCGTGCACCAATATCGGGGGGTGCTTTGACATCATCGACCAATGTGGTCAGAGTTGACGGGTGCGCAAAATACCAAAAGTGATTTCCTTGACCACATTGGTCGCGCTCTGTGGAACGTTCGCGCCCTTCTTGGCTGGGGATTCAAGCGCGACCAATACGTCGACAACCTCAACACAATCACTCAAGGCACAGGCTGCACAGATCGCCTCGCAGATCACCTTCGACAACCAGCAGCTCCAGATCACCGGCGAGCAGTTTGGCCAGGCGAGCGCGGAGTACGCGGCCGATCAGGCAAAGCTCGCCTCGATCCGTCATCAGCTGCGCCGCGAAACGCTCAAGCTGAGATCATCTCGACTCAAGATGCGAGTCGCAAGTGTCACCGCTTACGTCTATGGCGTCGGCGCCCAGGCAGAGGCAGTCTCAGTGCTATCGAGCAAAAACCTCTCCGATGCAAACACGTTGTCAACCTACGCAAGCATCGCAACGACCCAACTCCACAATGCAGTCACCGCTGTGAAAAAAGCCCAGACGATCATCATCGCGAGCGAACACCATCAGGCAAGCATCACGGCATCGGCAGCAAACGCCTCGACAGCCGCGCAAACAGCGCGAGCGGACGCTGAGTCTGCCCAACAAAATGCAAAGTCCGAACTCTCGAAGGTGAAGGGCCAACTCGCCCAGATCATCGCTGAGCAAGAGGCTGCAGCGGCTACAGCGGCTGCAGCAGCGGCCGCTGCTGCTGCGACAGTGGCGGCGCGCTCGCAGGCGCAGATTCAGGCCCAGAACGCCTCGCTCCTCGCACAGACCGTCGCTGCTGCTGATCCGACTGGCGCGTCAATCGCGGCTGCAGCGGTCGCAGCCGACGCCTCCGCAACTGCGAACAACGTTGGTGCGCCCACGGTGATCCTTGGCCCGGCGGGCACCGCTGGTAACGCGGCAGTCGCCGCTGCTGAATCGGTTGCAGGCGTTCCCTATGCCTGGGGAGGAGCAAGTACGGCCACCGGTTTTGACTGCTCGGGCCTCACCATGTTTGCCTGGCAGACGGCCGGGGTGAGTCTCCCCCACAACGCCTACTTCCAGTACCTCCTGACGCAGCAGTCCGGGCCAATCTCGATCATCAGCAGCAGCATCACCCTTGAGCCAGGTGACATCCTCTATTACTTCTTCCCCAATGACGGAGGCCAGCCCGTCACCCACGATGTAATGTACGTGGGCTCTGGCCCCTACGGCACCAACACCGTTATCGCCGCGCCACAGACCGGAGAGAACGTCATGTACCAGCCGATCTACTGGGGCGGCTACGTCGGCGCCGGTAGACCCTGACACATCACATCGGCTCGCGACGGATCAGCGAGCTGAAACGATCAGCGCGATGTGCTCTCTTCTTTGAACCACAGCTTCGCATAACGGTCTCGTCGCTCAGCCCACTCTTCTGAAGTGATCGCGTAGCGCACGTGATCTTCCCATGCTCCATCGATCTCGAGATATTTGAGCGCAATTCCTTCGCCGCGTAACCAGAGCTTTCGCGCGACCTGTCGACTCGGATAATTTCTCGGCACAATCGATATCTGCACGCGGTGCAACCCAAGTTCTTCAAAGGCAAAACGAAACAAAAGGGCGCAGGCCTCCGGAACATACCCATTGCCAGCAGCCTCTTCATCGATCCAGTATCCGATATAGGCACCCTGCATCGCCCCGCGCTGAATCGAGGCGATATTCGATTCCCCAAGAAAGACGCCGTCTCGAAACATCCCGAAGGCAAATCCCGTACCAAGGCCGCGTTCGCGCTCTCTTATTGCGCACCGCGCGGCAAAGGTCGGTCGATCCTCCATCGGATA
>DATLTI010000222.1:0-2432 GCA_035533675.1 Acidimicrobiales bacterium
GATCGGCAGACACTGTGGTCACCGGCTTGTCGACATGGTGTTCGGGATCCCAGAGGAGAAGGGGCTTCGCTGTCCCTATCACGGCTGGTGCTATGACGAGACCGGTCAGTGCATCGAGACACCCCTTGAATCACCCAACTCGAAGCTCAAGGACCGCGTCAATATCGGTGGATACCCCGTAAAGGAGATGGGTGGACTTGTCTGGGGATACCTCGGACCCCTCCCAGCTCCAATACTGCCTCCGTGGGATTTTCTCGTGCAGCCGAACGCTATCCGTCAGATGGGAATCACCATTATCCCGTGCAACTGGCTGCAGTGTCACGAGAACTCAGCTGATCCCTTTCACAACACCTATCTGCATGGACACTTTTTCAAGTATCAGCTCGAACGGATGAACGCGCTCACGAACCGAGCGACCGACGAGACGACCCACCGCGCCTATCTCTCGATTCACGGAACTGACGCGGCTGATGGCGTCGCGTATGAACGCGACGATCACGGTTTTAAAAAAGGATTCAAGATGTCAAAGGCAAAGGGTGCCACCGAAGATGGAGTGCGCTGGTTCCCTTACAACATCTATCCCTATTTCTCACGAGGCGCCGGTGGTATCCGGACCCAGGTGAACATCCGTGTACCGATGGACGACACGCACACCTATCACATCAACTACGCCGTCTTTCACTCGCCAGACATCGAGGCTCCAAAACAAGAGAGCATCCCCTATTACGATGCGCCAATGTTCGATGAGAGCGGCGAGTTGATCCTTGACTATGTACAGGCACAGGACATGGCCGCATGGTGGTCCCAGGGCGACATCACTGATCGTTCATTAGAACAGCTCGGCGCCACCGACCTTGCGATCATCGAATTTCGAAAGATCATCGAAGAGCAGATCGTCGCCGTCGAAGAGGGACGCGATCCAATGAACACCTTCCGTGATCCAGACCAGATCGGTGAGTGCATTGAACTTTCACCGAAGATTGGCTCGAAGATCTCGATTGGGCCGCGCCAAGGTACCGATCACGCGATGACCATGGACCCGATCAGTGTCTCGCGAACGCTCTTTCACAAGGGCTATTACAAGGACGAGATCGACCGGTATGGTCCAGCAACACCGATCGCTGCCGAGATGATGCGTGCGGTCGACGAGCTCCAGTCAAAGGGTTAGCTCCATTTAGCGATTCGAGAACTCGCCAGCTATGAATCACAAAGGCGGTGTTGACGTTCGTTTAGATCTTGTCTTCTTGAATTTGCTTCACAAGCGAGTACTTCGAGAACTGCGGGATGAGTTTCGCCAGTATGAACGCGCCAGCAACACATCCAAGCCCTCCAGAGACAATCGAAATTGGCGCGCTCGACACTGACGCGACGAGCCCTGCCTCTAGATTGCCGAGCCTCGGTCCGCCCTGGACGACCGAGGAGGAGATCGAGGTAAGTCGACCGCGAAGTTGGTCTGGTGTCTCCACCTGAATAATTGTGTTGCGAAATGTCGCCGAGATTACATCAGCCCAGCCTGCAATCCCGATCAAAACCACGCCTGCCGCGAGCCAGGGAACGATCCCGAATGCCGCGAGCGCGGCTCCCCAGACCCCGATGGCAATAAGCACCGCCCGACCTTGATGGACGACCCGGGAGGTCCAGCCCGAAAGAATAGATCCGAGCAGCGCTCCAATTCCAGGTGCTGCCATCAAGAGTCCGTAGGTCTTTGCCCCTCCATGAAAATGCGTGAAAGCCATATAGGGAAAGAGCGAGGTCGGAAGACCGAGAATTGTCGCGTTCAAATCCGCGTAGAAACACGCCTGGATGATTCGCCTCCCCTTCAAGAACGCGAACCCCTCCTTGATCGACGAAAGACTGAACTTCCTCCCGCCGCCCTGGGGTGGGAGCGGGTCGAGTCGAACTACGGCCTGGAGGGCTCCGAGGGTACTGATCACATCGATCCAGTAGACCCAGTCGAGATGCGGCGAAAGCACAGCGATCAAGAGACCTGCAATCGAGGGTCCGGCGACCATGGAGATTTGCTGAAGCAACTGTCGCAACACATTCGCAGCGACAAACGACTCCTTGTCAACGAGCGCCATCTGCACCGCAGTTCGGGTCGGCCCGTCGATGCCATTCAGACCCCAGCTCGCAGCAGAGAGAACATAGAGAGGCCAGAGCATCGGATGACTGCCGGTGCTGTTGAGCGCGAGACCCACGGCACACAGAGCCATCAACACCGCGGTGATCACAAGCAACTTTCGCCGGTCCATGGCATCAGCGATTGCCCCACCCACCATTGGTGCAAGGATCGCAGGAAACAGTTGCGCCAAGCTGATGTACCCGACGGCGAGATTTGAATGGGTGATCGTGAATACCTGATAGATCACGGTCGTAACAGTGAGTTGCGCACCTAACTGACGGACTGCATAGCCAGTCCACAATCTCCGATA
>DATLTI010000223.1:0-8668 GCA_035533675.1 Acidimicrobiales bacterium
GATCGGCAGACACTGTGGTCACCGGCTTGTCGACATGGTGTTCGGGATCCCAGAGGAGAAGGGGCTTCGCTGTCCCTATCACGGCTGGTGCTATGACGAGACCGGTCAGTGCATCGAGACACCCCTTGAATCACCCAACTCCAAACTCAAGGACCGCGTCAATATCGGTGGATACCCCGTAAAGGAGATGGGTGGACTTGTCTGGGGATACCTCGGACCCCTCCCAGCTCCAATACTGCCGCCCTATGACTTTTTGGTGGTGCCAAACGCGATCCGGACGATCGCGGTCACCGTCATTCCGTGCAACTGGCTGCAGTGTCACGAGAACTCAGCTGACCCCTTTCACAACACCTATCTGCATGGACACTTTTTCAAGTACCAGCTCGAGCGGCTCGGGACTCTCGATGAACGCGCGCCGAACCCCGAGGCGCATCGCGCGTATATTTCCATGCGCGGCACCGATGCCGCTGATGGCATCGCCTTTGAACGAGACGCCTTCGGATTCAAAAAAGGCCTCAAGATGTCAAAGGCAAAGGGCGCCAAAGAGGACACTGTGCACTGGTTCCCCTACAACATCTATCCCTATTTCTCACGAGGTGCCGGTGGTATCCGGACCCAGGTGAACATCCGTGTACCGATGGACGACACACACACCTATCACCTGAGTTACCTCGTCTTCCACGCGCCCGGTGTTGAGGCTCCCGCGCAAGACAGTGTGCCCTATTTCGATGCGCCGATCTTTGACGATCAGGGCAAGCCAGTGCTTGATTACGTCCTCTCACAGGACATGGCCGCGTGGTGGTCTCAGGGTGAAAGAACCGACCGCTCGAAAGAACAGCTCGGCGCCACCGACCTTGCGATCATCGAGTTTCGAAAGATCATCGAGGAGCAGATCGCGCTGGTCGAATCAGGACAGCAGCCGATGAACGTTTTTTTTGACCGCGAGGAGATCGGCGAGATGATCGAGTTCGAACCGCGTCTCGCGGCTCGAACAAAGACCGGAGAGACAGCCGTTGCACTTTTTCGGGCGAACTACAGCTCGGACTATTACAACGATGACGTCGATCGCTACAGTCCGGCGATCCCACTTGCTCAGGAGCTCCTGCGAAGGGTCGCTGAGGCAGCTGATCAGGCGTAGGCGGGACTATCGTTCGCGATATTCCCTGAGTTCGAGGAGCGCGCGACATGTCTACCTCTGCTGAGGACTCTGGTGCAGAACAGATTGATCATCGTGCCGAGTGGGGTTTCGTCGCGCTCTCAGAACATCGCTGGCCAGCATCGGTCGCGGTTGGAGTGGCGATTGCGCTGCAGGTGATTCTGCCGAATCGTGTGATTAGCGGGCTGGGCCCCCGCTGGTTGATTCCGCTCTTGGAGGCAGCACTTGCGACAGCACTCTTGATCGCAAATCCAAAACGCGTGTCAAGCGAGGCCCGACATCTCCGGGCTGCTGCGATTGCGTTGATCGTCTTGATCAATGTGGCAAATGTTGTCTCACTCGGTGAGCTGATTCATGCGCTTTTGTCCCATGTCTCTTCGCCAGCAACGGGACGGGAGCTCGTCACTGCATCGATTCCGATCTGGCTTACGAACGTTCTGGTCTTTGGCCTTTGGTACTGGGAGCTCGATCGCGGGGGACCAGGAGCGCGTCTTGGCACAGATCACCGCGAGCCGGACTTTCTCTTCCCCCAGATGACCGCTATCGGTACGACGCGTGGTGCGTGGTGTCCGAAGTTTCTCGACTACCTCTACACCTCGTTTACCAACGCAACGGCATTCAGCCCAACAGACACGATGCCACTTACCCCGTGGGCAAAGCTATTGATGATGGTGCAGTCACTCGCCTCGTTCTTGACCGTCGCGATTGTCATTTCGCGCGCCGTCAATATCTTGCAATAGCGGGGCCACAGAGGACCTCTTCAGATGTTCTTCGGCCCCACGCCCGTTGCAAAGACCTCGGTGGTCAGCGCTGGTTCGACGGCTTTGGGGTAACGCTTTTTGCAACGCCAAAAGCGCGCGATTATTCTCGTCGCCGGATAATTTTTCGTCATGATCCGAACGATGAAGCACCGATCCTCTGGGCCAGCTCGGCGCGAGCCGAAGTTCAGGAGGTAGTCGGACAGTTATCTGGGGGAATCCTCGCTAGCGTGAGCCGGTGTCAACGAGCGGGCAGGTCACCGAAGAGCGACGCTACCGGCGTTTCATTGTCGCGATTGTCCTGTCGAACTTCTTGCTGTTTATCGGTGCGAGCGCAATATTGCCGCTTTTGCCAAGTTTTCTGCGAGAGAGCGGATCAAATCCGGGGCTTGTCGGCATCGTTATGGCGGCATATTTTGCCGCGAGCGTGCTGACCCAGTATCCCGTAGGTCGTCTGTGTGACCGGATCGGAGCGCGCCCTGTCCTGTTTAGCGGTCTCGTTGTCTTTGCTATCGGCAGTATCGGATTCGCGCTCAGCTCGGGTCCATGGATCGCGATTGTCTGTCGCGGGTTACAGGGCATCGGTTCAAGTGCCGCAAGCATCGCCGAGGGGGCGATCATCGGCACACAGGTGCCCCACGAGCGTCAGGGTCGTGCATATGGAGCGATCTACGCAAGTCAGATGTTTGCCTTTGCGGTCGGACCACTGCTCGGTTCGATCGCGGGACTTGGATCAATCCGTGAGTTGTTTGTCGCCGCTGGAATAGCCGCCGTCCTTGCGTGGTTGCCGATGAGTCGCATGGTGTTGCAGCTGCCAAGCGTAGAGAAAGTTGCGCTCGCGCCGGATGAGATCGAGGTGGAATCGATCGATGACATCGCGACCAAGGAGGGATTCATCAGCGCGCGCATTGTGTCGCTGCTCCATCGCAATCAAGACATCACCATCTTCACCCCCGGCCTCATCGGGGCAATCGCATTTTTCACGGCGGGGGGATTTCTCGGCGGAGCCTACGAATCCTGCTGGACGTTGCTGTTGGATGCAAGAGGCGCGACCACCTTCCAGATTGGACTCTCCTGGACACTCTTTGCCCTTCCGTATGCCGCGCTGAGTGTTCCTGCGGGAAGGCTCGCGGAACGCGTCAACCGCAAACGCCTGGCAATGATCTCCATGTTGATCTCCGCTGGTTTTGCGGTCGTCTATCCGTTCATGCATGTGGTAGTTCTTTTGGTCGGACTTGGTACCGTCGAGGCAATGTGCGCGGTCTTTGGCGGCCCCTCGGCGATGATGATCGTCTCCCAGTCCGTCGGGATCAACGATCAGGGCGCGGCTCAGGGCGCGGTTGGAACCTCACGAACTGCAGCGACCGCCTTTGCCGCGGCGATCAGCGGAGCACTCTTTGGCGTTGATCCCGTGGTTCCATTTGCGTTCGCCTCTGGTCTCGCGCTCGTGGCGCTCGTGGTCGTTCATTTCAGCTGGCGACGGAGCTGAGCGACCGGTTTTGTGTTGGCCGCGACCGCTCGTATTCCGCGCGATTTGGCCTCGGTCCGGCATTGCTTGCTAGGGTCGCAAAATGCTTAGCGTCGTTGAGGGGATCGTCGTATTCGGAGATCGTCGTGGGAGAGAACTCGGTTTCCCGACGGCGAACGTTCTTGGTGATGAGTCAGTGCCACTTCCTGACGAGGGTGTCTATGCCGGATATGTGACCCGCGCGGAGGGAACGGTCTACATCGCGGCGATCTCGATCGGCCGTCGTCCAACCTTCTATGACGAGACGGGATTGTGTCTTGTCGAGGCACATCTGCTTGATTTTGACGGAGACCTCTATGGCGAGCGCCTTCGCGTTGAGATCACCGATCACGTCAGAGAACAGCACCGGTTCGAATCCGTCGGCGATCTCGTCGATCAGATCCGCAGCGATGTCGCAAAGGTCCGTTCGCTCACTGTGTTGCCCCGCCACGGATAATCGGGTCAAGGTCCGCATGGTATGAAAACCCACGCCGACCTGACCAAGAACAATCGGGCACTCTTTTCCGCACTGAGCTCCTCGATCGAGGGAGAGGTCGACGCGTCGCTCTCCGCGCGTGCATTGTTTGCCTCCGATGCGTCGAACTATCGCATCGTGCCGCTCGGGGTGGTCTTCCCAAAATCGGAAGACGATGTGTTAAAGACACTTGCGGCCGCGCGTGATAACGGAGTATCGATCGTCCAGCGCGGTGGCGGCACCTCGACTGGCGGCCAGGCGGTGGGGCCTGGCATCGTGATCGATTACTCGAGGTATTTCGACCAGATCACCGTCGTTGACCCAGTGAACCAGCTCGCACGCGTCCGACCAGGTGTGGTGCTCGATGATCTCCAAGATCATGCGCTTGTGCACGGCCTCAGATTCGGTCCCGATCCCTCAACGCACGATCGTTGCACCCTTGGTGGAATGATCGGCAACAATGCCTGCGGTGCTCACTCACTTGCATGGGGAAAGACCGACGAGAACGTGCTCGCGATGAGGGTCGCGACCTATTCCGGCGAGGTGATCAACCTCTCGACGCTCGACGCGCTTGTGATCGAGAACACAGACTTTGCACGCGAACTCACACGACGATGCCAAGATTTCCTCACCCGATATGAGTCAGCGATTCGCAACGAGATGGGGCCGCCAATGCCACGGCGCGTCTCTGGCTATGGCCTGGGTCACCTACTGCCCGAACGTGGCGGATCGCTCGCGCGCGCATTGGTCGGAACCGAGGGAACCTGTGTTGCATTGTTGGAGGCAACGCTCAAACTTGTTCCAACACCAAAGGCACGCGTCCTAGTCGTTCTTGGCTTTCCCGATCTCTATGTCGCTGCCGATTTTGTTCCAACGCTGCTTGGTCATCAACCACTTACCATCGAGGGTCTCGACGCACGTCTCGTCGCGCTGGCACGCAACACCAATGCAAGCGGTGCCGGGGCGAGATTATTGCCACCTGGCAACGGCTGGCTGTTACTCGAGGTGGGAGGAGATTCGTTCAACGAGGCGCGCAGTCGCGCAGACGAACTCGTTCGCGCGGTGCTCGGTACATCGGTGCCGGTGGGGGCGACGATTGCGGTACAGCCCGAAGAGCAGCGCGCGATCTGGCGTCTTCGCGAGGATGGAGCTGGTCTTGCAACGCGACTTCCCGATGGATCAGAGGCTTGGCCGGGTTGGGAGGATGCTGCTGTTCCACCCGAACGACTCGGTGACTATCTGCGTGGTTTTGATGCCCTCCTCGCCGATCACGGACGTCAGGGCATGCACTATGGCCATTATGGCGAGGGATGCATGCACATCCGCATCGACTTTGATTTTCTCACCGAATACGGGCGTCGGGACTTTCGCCAGTTCATTGAAGATGCGGCTGATCTTGTTGTCTCCTTTGGAGGCTCGCTCTCTGGTGAACATGGGGATGGCCAGGCGCGAAGTGAACTGCTTGGGAAGATGTATCCCAAGGTCATTCTCGATGCCTTTGGCGAATTCAAGGCGATGTTTGATCCCCAATCACAGATGAATCCCGGCAGGATCGTCTCACCAAGAGCGCTTGATGAGGATCTGCGTGTCCGCATTCCGGTGCGTGCAATCAATCACAATCCCCATCTTGGGCTCAATGTGGACCACGGCGATCTCGAGCGCAGTGCTCGGCGCTGCGTTGGAGTGGGGAAGTGTCGCCAGCTCGATGGTGGAGCGATGTGTCCGAGTTTTCAGGTGACACGCAATGAACGCGATTCGACGCGAGGACGCGCCCGGTTGCTCTCGGAGATGTTCGCTGGAGATCTGATCGTCGATGGCTGGCGATCAAAGGAGGTGAAAGAGGCGCTTGATCTGTGTCTCTCGTGCAAGGCGTGTGCCTCGGACTGTCCCGTCGGTGTTGACATGGCGGCCTACAAGGCAGAGTTCCTCTCACATCATTACGAGGGTCGCATGCGTCCGCGTTCGCACTATGCGCTCGGGTATCTGCCCTGGTGGGCGAGGTCGATGAGTCGCTTTGCAAAGATTGCAAACAAGATTCTTGCAAGCCCACTTGCAGTGATGGCAAAACGGGTTGGCGGCATTGATGTTCAAAGGACTCTTCCAAAATTTGCCGAGCGCAGCCTGCAAAGACGAACCAATCTGGACCAAGGCGCTCCGACCATGATTCTCTTTCCTGACACGTTCAGTAACTACTTCTCGCCAGAGGTGGGTGAGGCGGCAATTGAGGTACTTGAGGCTCTCGGGGAACGCGTCACCATGCCAAGGCGAGCGGTGTGCTGTGGGTTGACCTGGTATTCAACGGGACAACTTGACCGAGCGAAGTCCGCGTTGGCAGCGACGGTCGAGACGCTGTGTGCGCTCTCTCCCGCAGCGCTGCCGATCGTGGTGCTCGAGCCGAGTTGTGCCTCGATGATGCGAGAGGAGATCACAGAGCTCCTTGGCGATAACGAGCTGGCAAGGGCAGTTGCATCGAGAGTGTGCTCGTTTGGCGAATATGTGACAAGGGTGGCTGCGAACCTCTCCCCGAGTCCGTTCTCGCTCACTGGGAGTCGCTATCTCGCGCAGGTGCACTGCAACCAGCGCGCTACGACAGGATTTGCCAACGAGGAGGCATTGCTCGGTCTCCTCGGTGGAGATTTGGTCGAGTTCGAGACAGGCTGTTGTGGACTCGCGGGAAACTTTGGATTTGAAGAGGGTCATTACGAGCTGTCACGCAAGATTGCAGAGCGTTCGGTGCTTGCGAGGATTGCCAGAGCCGAAAGCTCAGATAGCGCGCCGCTCGAGATCGTTGCGGATGGTTTTTCGTGTCGCACCCAGATCGCGGAGTTCAGCTCACACCGGCCACGACATCTTGCAGAGGTACTCAGGGAGGCCTTGCCTCTGGGCCGAACGTCACCTGGTCAACAACGACCGACGTAAGCCCGTGCCCGCGCTTGAAAGCGCTCAGATGTTCTAGCGTCACGCATCGACCAACCAACAAGACGCGCCAACCCAGGTACGGTGGAGCAGAAAAGAGGTTATGCGCCACCACCAAACTGAGTCAGGAGCCGAGCATGGAACGACGCACAAAACCGAGGTGGTTTAACCTGCGCGTTGTCTTTGCGGTGGTGGTGGTTGCTCTCTTGTGTTTTGATCTGCTTGTTCGGCGTTATTGGTTTGTGAGTCTTGTGCAAGTCGTACTCGTTGTTGGGATCATCGTCACCAGTGTTCTTGATCTCAGGGACATGGGTCATCGGCACAGGTCCTGATTGGGCCATGAGCTGGTCTCGCGATGTCAGCCGCGAGAGAGCAAGAGCAGGCGACTCTTTATTGAGCCCGAATGGTTCGGACACCGCACGTCAAAGCGCGCGAGATCCCCTGGTCGCCCAAACCCCGCCGCCTCTTTACAAAGATCGAGCCGCGCGACATTGCGACGAATGAAATTGGCGAGGCGAATGTTGCCAGCGCTTTTCCCGATTGGCTTGAGCGAGGTGTGCCTAGGACCTGTAGGCCCCCGCCTCCCAGGCGCGTCGTGAAAGATCAGATGCGAGTTCCATTGCTGGGCTATAGCGATCGGCATCGTCGCGGTAGTAGCCCTCGTGGATGCGTTCGCGTCCTCCGCCAAAGGTCATCTTCGATCCGATTGCGGGCTCGAGGTTGACGATCTCTCCGAGTTCGCTTGGATCACGAAACACGTTCATCGGATCGCGTCCCTCTTCGACGGCGGTGATCTGCTCGTCGATGATCTTGCGGAACTCTATGATCGCGAGGTCGGTCGCTCCAAGCGTCTCCTTGGTGCGATCGGTGATGGCGCCCTGGGAGCACCAAGCTGCCATGTCCTGCGCGAGGACGTAGTCAAGAATTGGCTTGCCATCCTCGTCATACATCGGCGCATGGAAATATGGGATCGAATCCTGCTTTGGCGCTTCGATGCCAGGAGCATGGAAGAGCGAATAGTTGATGTGATAGGTGTGCGTGTCGTCCATCGGTACGCGCATGTTGACCTGCGAACGCAGGCCTCCTGCACCACGCGAGTAGTAGGGGAAGATGTTGTACTGGTGCCAGAAGTCGTAATCCTTGTCGGCACCGCGCTCGACGCTGTAGTGCACGCCCTTGCGAAATCCGAAGGGATCGCGCTCAAAGACGATGTGGTCCGTCCCAACACCACGCTCGATCTCCTTCGCGGAGCGGTGCACGTCGCCATCGGCATGACGTTCGCTCATCAGGCCGTCGCGCTCGAGGACGTACTTGAAAAAGTGTCCGTGCAGATAGATCGTGTGAAAGGGATCAGCTGAGTTCTCGTGACACTGCAACCAGTTGCACGGAATCACCGTGACCGCGATCTGGCGCACTGAGTTTGGCCAGACCAGATAGTCCCAGGGCGGAAGCACCGGAGCTGGAAGGGGTCCGAGGTATCCCCAGACAAGTCCACCCATCTCCTTTACGGGGTATCCACCGATGTTGACGCGGTCCTTGAGCTTGGAGTTGGGTGATTCAAGGGGCGTCTCGATGCACTGACCGGTCTCGTCATAGCACCAGCCGTGATAGGGACAACGAAGCCCCCTCTCCTCTGGGATCCCGAACACCATGTCGACCAAACGGTGACCACAGTGTCTGCCGATCAGACCGAGGCTGCCGGAGCGGTCGCGATAGAGCACAAGGTCTTCACCGAGGATGCGGACCGACTGCACCGGGTTCTCGTCGAGCTTCGCGGTCGGAGCGATCGGGTGCCAGTAACGGCGCATCATCTCGCCACCCGGTGTTCCCTTGCCGACCTGGGTAAGACGATCGTT
>DATLTI010000224.1:0-1284 GCA_035533675.1 Acidimicrobiales bacterium
CGTGTCGAGGTCGAGATAGAGGTGGCGAATTTCCGGGATATTGTCTTTCGTCCGGCTGTACGCGCGGTCCTTGATGGGGTTCATTCCTATGAAAATGTCCGCGCCCGCGGAGTTCTCCCGTCTCAGCGAGGACTGGAATTCTGGACTCGCCACGGTTTCCGCCGTTGTGATTCGTTGCACCGTCTGGCCCGTCCTGCGATTCCGGGCCAATACGGCGACGTTGTCTGTAGGCTCGAAGAGCGCCAGGACGTACTCCGAAGCTGAGAGAGACTTTGGTGCGAAGCTGGAATCTGTGGTCATGTACGTTCTCGCTTTGCCAGGTAGATCGCACCGAAGTCGTAGAGGTCGGCATCCGGATCGTAGCCGTTGATTTCGAGGACCTCGGAGATGAACCTGCGTCCCGGCCTGCGCTCGATCTGGATAACCACATTGAGTGAGTCGGCGATGTTGGTCTTGATGGCGCGGTAAGGCAGATCCACTCCGCTCTGGAGAACGCAGCTCGTGAACCGGGGAAGTCCTTGTCGAGCCGAGTTCGCATGGATGGTAGAAAGCGTCCCCGAATGGCCTGTGTTCAGGAGTTGCAAAAGGTCGAATGCCTCGCCTCCGCGAATCTCGCCGAGGATGATGCGGTCCGGGCGATGCCGAAGGGCGGCCTTCAGGAGGTCGCGGATGGCCACTGCCGGCATTCCGTTCTGCGCTTGCCGGGCCTCGAAGCGGACAAGATTCGGCTGGGCCATCTGAATCTCAGCCGTGTCCTCGATGAGAAGGACTCGTTCGTCTTCCGGGATGAACTTCCCGAGAACGTTCAGGAGCGTGGTCTTGCCGGTCGCTGTTCCCCCGCTGATGAGAATGTTGTTGCGGGCGAGGACATAATCCTCAAGACGATTGGCAAGCGGGCGGTCGAGCGTCCCGGTATTGGTTAAATCTTGCATCTCGAAGTGGCGGGTGTTGAACTTACGGATCGTGAGTGTCACGCCGCCGAGACTGCACGGCGGGATGACTGCGGCAACGCGGCTGCCGTCCGGCAAGCGCGAGTCGAGAATGGGCTTCGATTCCGAGATGTCGTCGCCCAAACGCCGGGCAATGTTCTTCACCGCGACCATGAGGGACTTCTCTCCGAGTGAGACGCCC
Organism: Acidimicrobiales bacterium; assembly: GCA_035533675.1. GTDB lineage: Bacteria > Actinomycetota > Acidimicrobiia > Acidimicrobiales > Bog-793 > CAIVND01. Next base: position 1,132 of record DATLTI010000224.1, read on the forward strand.
TTGACTTGCTGGAGGAAGCCAGCCTTCTCGATGAATACCTGATCCGGTCCGTTCACCATGATTTCGCTGATGGAGTCGTCGAGGATGAGGTGCTCGATGGGTTTGAGGAACGGGAGGATCATTTCGAATCCATTCATCACAGACCTCCTTCCG
>DATLTI010000225.1:0-1024 GCA_035533675.1 Acidimicrobiales bacterium
CCGATTGTTGGCCACCCCACGAACCGATCGAACAGTTTTGTCGACATCGAGAATGTTGCGTCGCTAGTTTGCCTGGCGACCGGATCGAAGTGAGCCGGTCGTCAAACTAGAGATGTCGATTTAAGCCGTCGAAGCAAGACCTGTTCGCCGAGATTAGGAGATGTCAAATCGATCGAGATTCATGACCTTGTCCCAGGCCGCCATAAAGTCGCGTACGAACTTCAGTTGCGAGTCATCGCACGCGTAGACCTCAGCGATTGCTCGGAGCTGGGAGTTCGAACCGAACACGAGGTCGGCTCGGCTGGCGGTCCACTTGACTTTGCCTGTCGCGCGATCGAGTCCTTCAAAGGTCTCCTCGGAGTCGGACGTCGATCGCCACTCGGTGTCCGTGTCGAGCAAGTTCACGAAGAAATCGTTGGTCAACGTCTCGGGTCGTTTGCTGAATACGCCGACTTGGGATTGCCGGAAGTTGGCATTCAAGACCCGCAGGCCGCCGAGAAGCACCGTCATCTCCGGAGCGCTCAGCGTCAGCAAATGCGCTCGGTCCAGCAACAGCTCCTCCGCCGTACGGCAATGATCGGGTCGAAGATAGTTGCGGAACCCGTCGGCGGTCGGTTCGAGCACGGCGAAGGATTCGATATCGGTTAGCTCCTGGGACGCGTCGGTGCGACCGGGCGTGAAGGGAACCTTGACCTTGTGCCCGGCGTTCTTCGCGGCCCTTTCTATGGCGGCACACCCGCCCAACACGATGAGGTCAGCGAGCGAGACTGCTTTCCCCTTGGTCTTAGAACTGTTGAACTCCTTCTGAACTCCCTTGAGGGTCTTGAGCACCGTCGCGAGTTCCACCGGGCTGTTGACCTCCCAATCTTTCTGGGGCGCCAAGCGGATGCGCGCGCCGTTGGCGCCCCCGCGCTTGTCGGTGCCGCGAAATGTCGACGCCGACGCCCAGGCGGTCGAGACCAACTGAGCAATGGAGAGACCTGATTCGAGAATCTGGCGCTTCAGATCAGCGATATCCTTCGCC
>DATLTI010000226.1:0-6612 GCA_035533675.1 Acidimicrobiales bacterium
TTTTGGGTTCTCATCGATGTCGACGTTCGTGAGATAGGCAAGATCAAGACCGTGGCGCTCCGCGAGATAGAGGAACGGGAATTCGTTACCGAGCCAGTCTCCCGATCCATTCGCATCGGGATTGGCATAGGGACGATCAAAAGAGACGACGCGCGCGCGGCTTTCGTATTCACTCAGCCCATTGATCGGCGTGCCTCCATACAGGCTGTAGCCACCCCAGTGGTTATAGGCCTGCCACGTCGTTACCGAGTTCTGCATGACAATCGCCGCGGTACTTGCATCATCGCGCACCGTAACCGGGATGAAATGCGCCCTTCCCGAACTCGCGCTCAATCGGATGAGGTAGTTGCCAGGCGGCCAGGCATCGGTGACGATGAACCGAAACGATCGCCTCCACTGGCATTCGACCCGGTTGATGCCCGGGGTGAACACAGGACTTGGCTGTACATAACCCGGCAGATCTTTCGTCGTGGTGATCAGCCGGGCGCCAAGACCCGAGTAATAACCCATTCGATAGACGTCTGCACGAAATGAACTCGCTCGCGTGTTGACAAAGATTGAGAGCTCTTCGCCGCGCGAGACGCTTACCCGATCAGCAAAGCCCTCAATCGGCGCGCGTTTCGCGTGCAACTTGGGATTGATCACCCAGTCAAGCGTCCCCTTGCGGGCATTTTCCGCAACCAGCCATGAGGCAATCGGCAGTCCATCTACAGTTGACACCGCTCGGTGAGGTTGCCTGCGTCGAGTCGTTCGCGGCGCTCGTTTTGGGGCAACTGCGCGCCCACATGCACCAAGAAGATCTGGAAAGACCGCCAGCGACGCGACAGCGCCAATGCGCTGAAGAAAAATGCGACGATCCACAGTTCGATCGTAGGTCGGAATTGCCTGCAACAGCGAGATGCACAGTGACCGAGACTCGTCAATCAATGCCCTGTGACACCTGTACTTAGATGAAAGTCATGGCGTCAAAAATCATGCAGCTCGGGAAACTCCTCAAGATTCTGACCGAGTAGCTCGAGCCATCTTGCAAATGCTGACGTGAAGCGTGTCCAGAGAGATGGTCGTGCAGGCGCGATAGGTGTTACCGAAGCTAGCTGTAAAGAGCTGGATCTCGAATGAGATTTAACTTGGGCTCGATGAACATCAGTGTCATTGTTTCGAGCAGGAATCCTTGAACTTTGCGAGCTCGGATGTTGTAACTCACCAGTGGTGCCATTAAACGTTCGAATCCCCATGGCAAAACGCTACATTTCGATATTAAACAGACGACGACGATCAATCCACTTTGAGATGAACTTCTCATGTCAGTTCACGATCTACCCACATGAGAAGTTTCAAGGCATGCTCAATCGTCGGGCGACCTCAACACATCTGTTGCACCAGATCGGATTGACTTGGTGCCTGATATTTACCTTCCTAATTGCGTATTGGACTTAGCAGGCAGTGATGTGCTTGGTCGCGAGAACGAGAGCGGCAGCATGTTCAATCTGATCTCTTGAAATTGCTCCTCTGGCAACCGCTGAACGAATTGCTGAAACAATCGCGGTGGTCGTTCTGGCGAGTTCTGAGGAACTTGAATTGAACAACACCATGTCTGCACCAGCGGTCACCGCGGCGACTGCGGCGCCCTCAAGCGAATAGTGCGCTTGGGAAACAGCAACCGCAGAGAGCGAGTCCGTGAGGATCAGACCGTGAAAATGAAGTCGTGCGCGCAGCTCCCCGGTAACGACGACTCGAGAGAGCGACGCCGGTGTTCTTGACAGACCTGGAATCACCGCGTTCGAAACCATCACCACAGGGATGTGCGCGGCAATCGCGCGCTCAAAGGGAACGAGTCCAGATCTCTCAACAACCCTCCAGGGCGGTGTGCTCGCAGCGACAAGGTCGGTATTTCCAATCGTCCCTCCAAGTCCTGGAAAGTGCTTGATGACCGGAATGACCCCTCCACTCTCGAGTCCGCTGGCAAACGCGAGCGTATCTTGAGAGACAGTTGTGGTGTCACCGCTGAAAGAGCGCGTGCCATCTGCGTTCATGGTGCTCGGTCCCGGTCGCGCATCGACGTCAGCCACGGGCGAGAGATCCATCGTCAGTCCGAGCGCGTGCATCGAAAGCGCCAGACTCCTCGCGAGACGCTCGATTGCAGACGGCGTCATCGTTGCTCCCATGGTCCTCTCACTCGGAACAGTGGCGATCAATGGCCAGAGTCGCTGGACCGCCCCGCCCTCTTCGTCGGTCATGACCAATGGAGCAATCCCATTTGACACAGCCTTGAGAGCTGACGAGAGCTGATTCTTCAGATCAGCGGGAGGAGAGCCAGTAAGGATCATTCCGCCGACACCGGCTGCGACCTCTGTCTTTACCTGTGACAGCGCAGTCTGGTCGACCGGGATCACGATGAGCTGCTCGATGATTCGGTTGATGTCCCATCGCGCAACAATTGCTGAGGGCGTGCAGGACTTCAATGCCGAAAGAGGCTTTAGCGCCTTGGCCGCAAGAGTTGTTGCTCCGAGACTCGGCAGGTACGAAACTCCGAGAACAAGCACCGACGCGCTGACAACTCCCGCCCGATAGAGCGTTTTTCGCGTCATGATCGACTGGAATCGACGACCCGACGAAGTTCAGAGAAGATCTCAATCAACTGTGGAAGCTGATACTGGGCCTGAAGCCCACTTGGGTTTGGGAGGACGAAGACCTTGCACGCGACAGGCGGCTCAGGTTGGAGTCCGATCTTTGCCTTTTGTCCAAAAGCTGTTGCGTAGGCTCCAATACCGAGCACCGCAAGCACGCTCGGTTGATAACGCTTCACTGTCGCGGCGAGTCGTTTGGCACCTGCTTGAAGCTCCTCTTGTGAGAGTTCATCGGCACGCGCCGTTGTCCGCGAGACGATGTTCGTAATTCCTAACCCAAGCGCGAGCAGCTCGCGATCCTCGCCAGGCTGAAAGACGCGGTCGGTGAAGTTCGCTCCGAAAAGTGCTTTCCAGAAACGATTGCCTGGTCTCGCGAAATGATGTCCGACCGCACCGGAATAGAGACCCGGATTAATTCCGCAGAACAATACCTTCAGGTTCTTTGCGATGACGTCAGCAACTATCTCTCCCGACGCGGCCGCAAGTTCTTGCTTCGTAGGCCGCACCGGATGTTCGCTAGATGACGTCATACGTCGCTCCATATTCCAGGCAAGAGACCGTCACGCTCTGGACGCAGAGATCGCCTACCGACAGAGATTAGAGATGATTGCTCAGTCGGCTGAATACCGCGCGGCTGTTGTCCTCATAGATCTTCTTGCGGTCCGCGTCGCTCAACGTCGTGATCTCGTCGACATAACGCTTCGTGTCGTCGTAGTAGTGGCCAGAACGAGGATCGATTCCGCGCACTGCTCCCACCATCTCAGAGGCAAAGAGAATGTTGTCAACGGGCACAACCTTGAACAGGCATTCCATACCCGGAAGGTGATAGACGCAGGTGTCGAAGTAGACGTTTTTCAACATCGACTCTTCGAGTGGCGCGCGACCATTGTCCTGGGCGAGACCGCGGTAACGGCCCCAGTGATAAGGAACCGCTCCACCGCCGTGAGGAACGATCATCTTCAACGTTGGGAAGTCCTTGAACAGGTCCGACATCAGCAACTGCATGAACGAAGTCGTGTCCGCGTTGAGATAGTGCGCTCCAGTCATGTGAACCGCCGGGTTGCACGACGCGCTCACGTGCACCATGGCTGGAACATCAAGCTCAACCATTTTCTCATACAGCGGATAGAACGAACGGTCCGAAAGAGGCGGGTCCTGCCAGTATCCACCCGAGGTATCTGGCGTGAGATTGCAGCCGACAAATCCGAGTTCGTTCACACAGCGCTCGAGCTCAGCGATTGAGGCTGATGGCGCAGAGCCCGGCGACTGAGGCAGTTGGCAGACACCGACAAAGTTCTTCGGATAGAGATTGACCACGCGATAGATCAGGTCATTGCTGACCTCTGCCCATCGCTGGCCCATCGCTGGACTCCCGACATGATGCGCCATCGCGCTCGCTCGTGGGGAGAAGATCGTGACATCGGTGCCGCGCTCGGCCTGCAGTTTCAGCTGAGCAGACTCGAGGCTCTCGCGAATCTCGTCGTCAGTGATGGTCGGATATCCGGGATCGCCCGAATCTCCGATTTCGATCTGGCGCCTTCGCCATTCCCAAAGTGATTCCGGAGCGGTCGTGTAGTGACCGTGGCAGTCAATAATCATTCTGGCCTCACAAATTCTCGATCAGCGTCACCATCGAGTGGCGCCGCGTATTGGTTGAGAGCATCGTAGAACGATACCGGTCTCATCGACTAAGGACCAATGGAGGGCTCAAATCGACCCGTGAGCAAAGACAGCACTTCTGATAGCGTGCAAACGCTATTGATTGGCGTGTGTTGACAAGCAGTGACCCGTTGCGGAATGCCTTCCGGGGTCGCTGCCCTCGCTGTCTCTAGGCACGACGCGATCAGACAGACGAGAGCTACAAAGGAGACCAGATGAGTGAGATCCCCCGACTAAACGGAGTTATTCGCGCGTTTGAGCAGGGCACGCAGGCATTCGCCGCGTTCGCCAACGCCGATGTCGAGACTGCTCTCGCATTTTCCACGACAAAGTACGACGGAATCGTTCTCGAGATGGAGCACAACCCCTGGGACATCCGGGCGCTGCGCGACTCATTGCAGTACCTGCTCAATCGCGGTCAGATCGCAAAATCTGGATCCGTCGCTCCGCCAATTACCCCCATCGTGCGCGTACCAGCCAACGGCGCCGAAAAGTCACAGTGGCACGCGAAACAGGCTCTCGACCTTGGAGCCTATGGAATTGTTTGGCCACACATCGCAACTGTGGAGGAGGCAGAGAATGCCGTCGCCGCATGCCGCTACCCGCGACTCGCCTCCGCTCCGCTTTACAAGCCCGAGGGTCTTCGAGGAGATGGACCTACTGCCGCGTGCCGCTACTGGGGAATCACCCAACAGGAGTACTACGAGCGCGCGGACGTCTGGCCACTCAACCCAGAAGGTGAGATCCTCGTGATCTTGATGATCGAGGACACGACAGGTATCAACAACCTCGACAAGATCTTGAGCGAGGTTCCTGGCATCGGAACACTCTTGATCGGCGAGGGAGACCTCAGCCAGGAACTCGGGTTCCCGAGGCAGTACGAGCACCCAACCGTGCTCGAGCACATGGCGCGAGTGCGCGAGGTCGCCGCTCGGCACAATGTTCCCGTCGGTCACCCACATGTCGGTGTCGACAACGTCGAGCGGGTTGTTGCTGAGGGCTATCGCCTCCTCATGCCAGCTCCCGTTCGCACCTACGCGGGCCTCGAGATGGGCCTCAAACTGACGGGTCGCGCATAACTCCCTGACGATCACCTCTCTTCGGTTTCAGATGGAGAGTCAGGAACTGCCAAGAAGACGCTTTGCCTCTTCAGGGCGGTATCGACGAACTGCCTCGTGGTTCGTCGAGTCCTCTCCCATATAGACGCCTCGCTTCCAGACGCGCTTGAGCGGATCGACAACGTCAAGCGTCATCTCGCCGATGCGCTCAATCGCGATCGTCACCTTTTCACCGTCTTGAAGCGGGCCGAGCCCCTCGTGATTGGTCCCACACGAGATGAGATCGCCAGAGCGCATGGTCATAACCGTCGTAGCAAACTCGATGAGCTCGGGGATTCGGTGTTCCATGTCATCGGTGTGATAGTTGTGCCGAAGTTGATCATCATCGAAAAACTGCACGTGGAGATCGTTCGGATCGGGAACTTCGTCTGCGGTGACGATACAGGGTCCGATCGGACAGAAGGTATCAAACGATTTTCCGAGCCAGCTCCCTTTTTTCCAGGTGGACCGCCCTTCGCCACGTGCCGAGACATCGATCAGGCAGGTGTAGCCAAAGACCGCACTCTTCCAGTCGTGTCGACGAACTGATTTTGCCGGCCCCTTGATCACTACTGCGAGCTCCGCCTCATGCATGAAGATCCACGGCTCATCAAAGTCAGGAAGCGCAATCGTCCCACCGGGCCCAACCACCGCGTCGGGGTTCTTTAAGAACATGTTGAGAGGACGCGGCTCTCGCTGGGCGTGTTCCCAGTAATTGCCGATACAACCGAGCACCTTTCCCGGCCGGGGAATGGGTGCAAGAAGGCGAACCTCATGGAGTAAAACCGGAGTTTTTGCCACAAGAGAGTCTGCGATTGGACCCTGCAACGCGTCAAAATCATCAATCAGCGCCTCGATGGCTGCCTGTGGCGCGAGCGAGGGGGCGAGCAGGTCTCCGATCCCAACGACGCCGTCTTTTACAAGCACACCCGGCTCAATCGTTCCCGCCGATTCAAATACGACGATCTTCATTGCAGCCCCCTCGAACCGACTTGCTGAGAAATCTGTGAATCATGATAGAGAATCTGTAAACAGCCTGCTCAGGCCGCGTCTTTCGGATTTGACGCGCCCCAAAACTTGCTTCTATGAACTAGGGTTCGCTCATCAAACGTTCTTCAATACGCGATCGCCTTCCCCCCCTCATCGTCTCACCACGAGGAGACGGACACGCAGGGTATGCACTGGTCTTCCCGCCAAGGCGGTTGATTGTGCTGCACGCGATTCCGATC
>DATLTI010000227.1:0-3013 GCA_035533675.1 Acidimicrobiales bacterium
GCAAAGGCAGATCCAAAGGGAGGCGCGCCAGTGCCTCCTCAGTACTCGCTCTATGACGGTTTGAACATCATGGCGCTTGCGATGGATGAGGCACATTCGTCAAAACCCGCGGTATATGTGAACTTCATGAAGAAGGTCACCAACAACCCCGGCGGCAAGATTGTCTCGAACTACGCGCAGGGTCTTGCAGCGCTCAAGGCTGGTCAGAAGATCCAGTACTCGGGTGCCTCTGGACAGTTGACCTTCAATAAGTACAACTGGCCGCCACAGGGCTTTGAACTGTTGAAGCTCACCGCGAAGGGAACACTCGTGTCGGTCTACAAGCAGACGGCCGCCTCGGTGGGTGCGTACTTCAAGTAACCCAGCCATTGGTGCAAAGGGAGCTCCGTCGCAGACGCGGCGGGGCTCCCTTGCACGAGTGGGCCCGGTTGTCGATCGATGACCTGTTGCTTTTCGACTTCTACCGTTTCGACATCTGACAACTCTTGCGTCATTCATCACACGCTTGGCTCGATCTGATTCTTGAACATGCTTCGTGGTCGCGAGAGACGCGACGGAGGCTCACTGCACCGGGGAGAACACCATGGAAGAGCGCTATCAGGTCATCATCGTCGGCGGTGGACCAGTCGGTGTGGCCCTTGCTGTAGAGCTCGCGCAGCGCAGTGTCACCTGCGCGGTCGTCGAGCGCCACCTTGAGGTGGGGCGGATCCCCAAGGGACAGAACCTCACCCAGCGCACGCTTGAACATTTCTATTTCTGGAACTGTGTCGACGAACTCCGTCAAGCGCGACTCCTGCCCCCGGACTACCCGATCGGTGGGCTCACCGCGTACGGAAGTCTTGCCGGCGAGTACTGGTACGTCCCCCCGGGTCTTGAACAGGTGCAGTCGTATCACTTCCAAGACAACGAACGTCTCCCGCAGTACTTGACGGAACAGGTACTGCGAGAGCGCCTCACCCAGCTCGAGAGCGTGACGACAAAGTTTGGCTGGACGGCCAAATCGATAGAACAGGATGACACCGAGGTACGCGTCACCATCGCCGGCGAGGAGTGGCCGTATGAGGAGTTGGTGATCGCCGGTGACTACGTCGTTGGTTGTGATGGCGCTCGTTCACTTGTGCGCTCACAGCTCGGCATCGTGCGAGAGGGCCCCGATTTTGGTGAACGCATGGCGCTTCTCGTCTTTCGTTCACGCGAGCTTCACGAGGGTCTCAAGCGTTTCCCGGAGCGTACGACCTATCGCGTTTTGCGACCTGAACTCCACGGTGTGTGGCAGTTCTTCGGGCGTGTTGATGTCGGTGAGACATGGTTCTTCCATGGTCCGGTGCCAGCCTCGACGACGGTCAAAGACACTGAATATCTTCATGACATGCTCGAAGAGGCCGCAGGATTTCCGATCTCGGTCGAGTTCCAGCACATCGGCTTCTGGGATCTGCGCGTCGAGGTGGCAACCACCTATCGCAACGGACGTGGATTCATCGCAGGTGACGCGTCGCACAGTCATCCGCCCTATGGCGGTTTCGGGCTGAACACCGGTCTCGAGGACATTACGAACCTTGGCTGGAAGCTTGCTGCGAAACTGCAGGGTTGGGGTGGCGACGCGCTGCTCGATTCGTATTCGGAGGAGCGACAGCCAGTCTTCAAAGAGACCGGAGAGAGGGTCATTGCAGGAGGAATCCTCAAAGACCGTGAGTTCCTCGCAACCTTTGATCCCGAAAAAGACCGCGAGGCATTCCTTGAGCAGTGGAGCCGCCGGACTTCGGGCGATTCGGCTGGTCCAACCTATGAACCGAACTATGCGGGATCGACGGTCGTGTTTGGTCCCCCAGGTGCCACGATCGGTGCAACCGGTCGCTACACCTTCGTGGCACAGGCAGGTCACCACCTAGCTCCCGTAGAGCTGTCGAGTGGTCGGAACGTCTACGAGGAGCTTGGTGGTGTCTTTACCCTGCTGGCTTTTGACGCAGATAAAGACGCGGTGCACAGCTTCGAGACTGCCGCCGAGCGACGCAATCTGTCCCTCAAGACCGTGATCGACAGCTTTGAGGGCCAACGGTCTGAGCTTGGCTCAAGACTTGTTCTCGTTCGTCCCGATCAGTTTGTCGTCTGGGCAGATGACGCGCTCTCCACTGATCCCGACGAAATCTTTGCCCGCATCACGGGATCTGATTGAGTCTCATCCAACAACTCCTCGAGCGTGGTCGTAGAGGGCGGGTGCTTGCAGAGACAAAGCCAGTTGACACGAGCGCGAGTTTGGTCATGAGCGAGATGGGCGAACCGATCCTTGACCGAAGGCTCACAAGGTGAATACGACAGATGCGCGAGACTGACCATTCATGGCCTCACATGTCCTTGCAATCGACGAGGGGACGACACAGGCAACGGTCGCCGTTGTCGACGCGTCGGGGGTAATCGTCAACAGCCGTTCCTGTGAGCTGCATCCGAGTTATCCACGTCCGGGATGGGTTGAACAGGACCCACTTGAGATCTGGAATGCGGTCGCCGATCTTCTGCCAGCCGTCATGGCCGATGCGCGACTTGGTACCGGTGACATTGTGGCACTCGGTATCACCAATCAGCGAGAGACCACCGTGCTCTGGGAGCGCGCGACAGCCAGACCGGTCCATCCAGCGATTGTCTGGCAGGACCGGCGAAGTGCAGATCTCTGTCGAGCACTCAGGGAGGAGGGGCTCGAGGAGAAAGTTGCTGCCCACTCGGGACTTCTGCTCGATCCCTATTTTTCAGCGACCAAGGTTGCCTGGCTCCTCCAGGCTGACCCCGATCTCCGGCGACGCTGTGCGAAGGGCGAGATCTGCTTTGGGACAATTGACTCCTGGCTGATCTGGAAGCTGACTGGTGGCGAGGCACATGTCACCGAGGCGACGAATGCCTCTCGGACGTTGTTGATGGATCTCGTGACGCTTGACTTTGAAGATGAGCTGCTCGATATCTTTGACGTCGACCGATCGATGCTTCCCGATATCTTGCCCTCGGGATCGCGCTTTGGTGAGGT
>DATLTI010000228.1:0-43775 GCA_035533675.1 Acidimicrobiales bacterium
ATCCTTTGCCATTGCGCCCATCACTCAATTCGCCCAACTCCCAAAAGTCACGACGTCAGATCCTCCTCAAGGGACCGAGATTTCGCGTCCGTGTACGGCAGCGGTGGCAACGGAGGTACCTCTCCAAAAGAGACTGCGGCCTCACCCCCCACGTCAGAATCTTCACTAAGGCGAGCGGCCGGTTCAACGACCAAGTTTCCTGCGATTTCAGTCACTACGTCACCTCCCACTCTTTGCCAGCGGGAGAACCACCAACCCACCGTGCGGACGAGTGCATCCAAAAGCATTGCCAGGACTGAAAGGACGATTAGCGCACTGAATACACCTGCTTGATCCAAGTTGAATGCTCGTTGATTTATGAGATACCCCAAGCCCTTCGAGGCTCCAGCGAACTCTCCAACAATGGCACCGACGACACTAAACACGAATGCCATTTCCAAACCGGCGAAGATCGTTGGTAGCGCTGCAGGCAGGCGAGCAGTCCAGAGCGTTTGCAACCGCGTCGCTCTCAGTGCTCGCATCAGATCCAAGAGGTCAGGGTCCGTCGAATTCATCCCAGCCTCCGCATTCACGAACAATGGGAAAAAGGATATGGTGGCGCAAATTACAAACTTCGACGTCAGCCCAAAACCTAAGAGGATCACAAAAAGCGGCGCCACCGCAATCTTTGGTATTGCCTGCGTGACCACGAGATAAGGAGTCAAAACGGACTTGACGAAGGGCGACAGCGTCACCAAAACGGCGAGGGCAAATCCCGCCGCAGCCCCGATCAATCCCCCGAATATGATCTCCTCACTTGTAGTCCAGACGTCGATCCAAAAGAGGTGACTGATCAAGTCGACCCGAAACTGTGCCCATACCTCTGTCGGTGTCGGAAGGATGTAACTGTGAACGTCCAGGGCCTTGAGCAGGAACTCGGAACCCACTAGCAGTACGACGAGGACGAGAAGGGAGACGACGCTCTCGCGCCAGTGCGCTCGCAGCCACCTAGAAACTCGACGGATAGATGAGTTCATTTTCTAACTCCGTGCAGAACTGTCAACAGTGGCAACCATCTCAACTCGCCGCCATTCCAAACCCGTCAATGCCAGAGGTAGGCTGACGCTCGCCCTCAGCAACCATGGAACGTAGTTCGCCAGCAATTCTCGCGAGCTCAGGACTGCTCAGCAGTTCTGAATTACGAGGGCGGGGCAGGTCAATCTGAATGTCGCCAATAATCTGGCCCGGGCGAGGCGACATCACCAACACTCGGTCACTCAGGAATACGGCCTCGGGAATACTATGGGTCACAAAGACCACGGTCGTGCCGATCGTCGCCCACATATTCAGCAACTCGACTCCCATTTGCTCTCGAGTTAACGCGTCAAGTGCTCCAAATGGCTCGTCCATGAGGAGCACTCCCGGGTCAAGCATCAAAGCCCTACAAATGGCGACTCTTTGTTGCATTCCACCTGACAGATGTCCGGGGAAGACCTCTCCGAACCCAGACAGTTGCACCAAACCAAGCAGCGCCTTCGCCTTAGCCTCGGCTGTTCGCCGATCTCCGCGAGACAGTTTCACTGGAAGCAGGATGTTGTCAATTACACTTCTCCACGGAAGCAACACTGCGCGTTGAAAGACGAAACCGACTTCGCGCCGCGGTTCGGTAACGGCAACACCTCCAATTGTTATTACGCCGCTGCTCGGCCTAATCAGGCCCGCGAGGAGACGAAGCAATGTTGTCTTGCCGCAACCACTCGGACCGACGATGGATATGAAATGGCCGTTCTCCATGTGCAGGGTAGTCGGCAGGAGAGCCGGCACGACTCCAATCGGTCCCGAGTAGGACTTACTGACGTCGCGCAACTCGATTTCGTAACTCATAGTGAGAACATCCCTTTTTGCAGGACTGTTTTCTGCCCTTTCGGATTGATGGAAGTCGCCTGGAATTGCATCTCTGGAACAAGTGTGTTCGTGTAGGCACTGTAGTCAGTAGGCCACTTCATCAATTTGGCTCTCTTCAACTAACGTTGTACCTGATCTTGCGCACCTGACCTTGAGCGAAACGCATCGTCAGCGTGTGGACACCCTTGCCGGTTCCGGCTCGCGTCGTCACAAGCAGGGTCAAGACATCACTGTTGGTTCTGGCGACGCGAACTCTGGTCCCAGCCGCGCTACTTGTGACCTTAGGCGTTCCGTAAAAATTCGAGCCGAGAACGCGCATCACTACCCGCCTGCCGGGCACGGCCACACCAGTGATTTGCGACGCCACAACATGGAGTGCCGCATAACTCGGATCGATGGAAGTTGCCTGGAATTGCATCATTGGAACAAGTGAGTTCGTATAGGCACTCTTGACGTTGGGCGCCGCTGAGAATAGTCCCAGGGTCTGGTACTCATTAGCCAGAGGCTGCATCTCACTAATGTTCATCCATCCCCATTGATTCTTGCCCTGCGACCAAGTCCTGTATCCGACATCCGCACGAGCGCCAATGTCGGCCATCACCTGTGCGTTGGTAAGTCCACTGATGCTGTTACCTTCAGCTACGTAGTCTGAAATGGCCACCGTCGGGTCATGCACCGCAATGTATTGTCCCTCCTGAATGGCCTTGCATGTCCCCGCAACGGCCGCAGGATGTGCCTTCAAAAACGAATTATTCGCGACAACGACATTCCACTGCCACTTGAATACTCCAGTGGCTTGTAAATCATTGGTTGCAATCCCGTGTTGGGCGTACGAAGGAAGATATGAGTCAATGTCTGCCGCGGCATCGATGGTGCCATTTGCGAGTGCATTGATCACGGCTGCCTCCGAGCCAAGAACTGCGAATGTGACCTTGCTGAGGCTCACTCCCGCGTCAGCCAACATCGCTTCTGTGTTGTAGTAAACACCCGTGGCTTCGCTTGTGAGACCAATAGTCTTCCCCGCGAGACCGGCGGCACTTGTGATACCAGAGCCATCCTTGACGACCAGCGAGTAAATGTTGTCTTCAACATATGAACACACGGCGGTGACATTATTGACGCCTTTAGTTAGTGCAGTGTCGAGCGAGAGCGTGTCGGCCTGACCCATATCTGCTGAACCGGAGGCAACGTCCTGCATCACTGCAGCTGTACCAGGCGAAGTTACTAAATTGAATTGGACACCATCGTTCTTGAAGTAACCCTGCTTCTCGGCGGTCGAAATGTCGGTGTGGCCCAACGTCATGACTGGGTTAGCGAGCACCCACGTCACAGGCGTAAGAGACTTGCTTCGAGGTTGCTCTGATTTCGTGCCAGCACCCGCCACAGAACCAATCCCCATAACGCTCATGCACGCCAATGCCAGGATTAGTCGAGTAGCCGATGCTCTTTTCGGCCTTGCGATTGACACCATTCCATGCCCCCAATTCAATAACGGAACTTATTTAGTTCGGAAAAAGACTTGTGAATCAGAAACTGCAACTGGATACGAACTAGTCGACCAAAGAAAGTCACTCGCCCAGCGCAACCAGTGTGGCAGTTTTGATTACGAAACGCCATGCAGCGTTTTCAAAACCTTAGCGGCCTAGGATAAGTTATCCTTATGCTCAAATCGAGTCACATCAAGACATTCTTAGTGGTCCTTAAAACCTCATCCTTCGCTGATGCGGGTAGAGAACTCGGTTACACCGCTTCGGCGGTGTCACAGCAAATGCTTGCCCTAGAAAAGAGTGTGGGAGTCACGCTCTTTGAGCGACGAGCCCAGGGAATCAAACCCACGGCTGCAGCTAACACTCTTGCGACACAGGCGAAAAATGCCGCGGCTGCGATGGCTCGGCTTGAACAGCAGGCCGCGTCTATCGCCTCTGGTGATGCTGGCACTCTATGGCTCGCCAGTTTTGCCACTGCGGGAGAAAGGCTCGTTCCACACGCAATCGTGGATCTCTTCTTAACTCGGCCCGCTATTGAAGTTCTACTTGATGAAGGTGAGCCCGATGTCCTGTTGCCACGACTCCTCAAAGGCGAGATGAACTTAGTTTTGGCATACGAGTACAGCGCCGTTCCGCGACGATGGCCGGATGAACTCGTCCGTCATCTAATTCTACGAGAGGATCTGATCCTGCTTATTCCGTCGCGGCTGACTGACAAGCCCTTCGACGCACGTTCTGGTCTTACATCGCTGGCCAAGGAAAGGTGGATTGCGACGGACGCCGGCACGGCTGGTGCCACATCTCTCAATTACGTGTGTGCGGCCAATGGTTTCTCGCCTCACGTGGCCTTTCGCAGTAACAACTACGCGACGATTACTGGGTTGGTCGCTGCAGGCCTCGGCGTTGCCATCGTTCCGGCACTTGGGTACGACCCAACACCCAACGTAGTAGCGCGAAGGTTCGACGCCAAATTTGCTTCACGAACGGTTTATGCGTTACACACTTCTGAAGACGAACACCTTCTTCTCACGACAGTCATCTCCTCGCTTAAAAGAGCAGCAAAGAGAATAGATACGAGCCAGCTCGAGAAACTTGGTAAGTGAATCTCGACGCTAACAGCGTCGACTCTTCGAAATCAGGTTGACTCGTCTCGAATGCCTGATGTCACATTTCTTTCATGCGGCCCACGGGTTGGTCCGATGCAATCCTCAGCGGTTTTGCGCTTGGGCAACCCAGCATCTAGTGACGCTCACCCTATGACCCATTCAATCCGAAGTGTTACGGGATCATCATTGATCCCGGGCCGCTCATGCACTCACGCGTCTTCGAAATCAGATCAGACCGCCCTGGCTAGCGGAACGCCTGGATGCCGGTGAGGGCGCCACCCACCACCAGCGCATGAACGTCCGCAGTGCCCTCGTAGGTCACCACCGACTCGAGATTGACCATGTGGCGGATCACCGGGTACTCGAGCGAGATGCCGTTGGCACCAAGGACTTGGCGGGCCGAGCGCGCGACATCGAGCGCGTCGTTCACGTTGCCAAGTTTGCCCATGCTGACGTGCTCAGGGCGTAACAGCCCGCTATCCTTCATCCGCCCGATGTGCAGCGCCATGAGTAAGGAGCGATTTACGGCCAGGGCCATCATCGCCAGTTTCTGCTGTTGAATCTGATATGACGCGACTGGCCGTTCGAATACGAGGCGTTCTCCCGCGTAGCGCAGGGCGGTCTCGAAGCAGGATCGCGCCGCGCCTACGGCGCCCCACACGATCCCGTAGCGAGCTTCGTCGAGGCACGAAAGAGGGCCACGGAGCGACGTTGCTTCCGGCAGCATCGCGCCAGCGGGGAGTCGCACATCGCTCAAGAGCAGTTCTGAAGTGACCGACGCCCGCAGGGAGAGCTTCTTCTTGATGTCCTGGGTGCTGAAGCCTGCGGCCCCCTTCGGCACGACGAAGCCGCGAATTCCCTCGTCAGTCTGGGCCCACACCACCGCGACGTCAGCCGCAGATCCGTTGGTGATCCACATCTTCTGGCCGTTGAGGATCCAGTCGGTCCCATCCTTGCGTGCGCGTGTGCGCATGGCGCCTGGGTCAGACCCCGCGTCAGTCTCCGTCAAGCCGAAGCACCCAATCGCTTCCCCGGCCGCCATCTTCGGCAACCACTCCTCGCGCTGCTCCTCCGAGCCCCAGCGATGGATCGCGAACATGGCCAAGGAGCCTTGCACCGAGACCAGGCTTCGCACTCCGCTGTCACCCGCTTCGAGTTCCAGGCACGCCAATCCGTAGGCGGTGGCACTGGTGCCCGCGCAGCCGTAACCCTCGAGGTGCATGCCCAGGACCCCGATGGCTCCCAGCTCTTCCATCAGTCCTATCGGGCTGCGCCCTTCTTCGAACCACTCGGCGATGTTGGGCTCGACTCGATCCTTGACGAACTTGCGAACCGTGTCGCGGATCGCGATCTCCTCGGGCGAAAGCTGTGCATCAACGTTGAGGAAATCCAACGGGCGCAACTCAATCTTCTTAGTGGTCGGCGATGGCATAGTGGTCCTCGGATCTTGCAACAACTATTTTTAGAGCTTCACCTTATAAAGCACCGGACGGTTCTGGACCACCCGGAAACTCAGCAGCGCGGCTTCCGAACGAATCAGAACTCACTCATGATTAACATGAGATGCGCGCGACAGTGTGGTGCGCCTTGGACGACGCAGACGGCAATGCCTCGTGAAAGGTGTACAGTCCGTTCGGCCGTGTAGCAGAGCAGAGGGAGTCGTATGACTACTGTCCATCAGAACTTTGTGGGGGGAGAGTGGATCCAGGGCGCCGAAAAATCAATCGACCGCAACCCATCTGACGTCGCGGACGTCATCGGAGAGTACGATCGCGCCGACGTGGCCCAAGTCGCAATGGCTGTCATCGCCGCAAAGGAAGCTTCGGTATCGTGGGGTAACTCGTCCATCCAGGACCGCGCCGATATTCTCGACCGTGTCGGCTCTGCGCTGATCGAACGCTCGAGCGAGTTTGGTGAGATCCTTTCGCGCGAAGAGGGAAAGATCCTGCGAGATGGCGTCGGCGAAGTCGCGAGGGCCGGTAGAATCTTCCGGTTCTTCGCGGGCGAAGCGCTACGCACCGCGGGCCAGAAGTTGCCCTCGGTGCGCCCGGGAGTTGAGGTCGAGATTTCGCGTGAGCCCCTAGGGGTCGTCGGCATCATCACGCCGTGGAACTTCCCATTCGCCATCCCGGCATGGAAGATCGCGCCCGCGCTGGCCTATGGCAACGCCGTGGTATTCAAACCCGCCGACCTCGTGCCGGGATCGGCCTGGGAACTGGCCCAACTCCTCGCCGGCTCCGGCCTGCCGGCGGGCGTCTTCAATCTCGTGATGGGACGAGGTTCGGTCGTGGGCGAAGCCATTATCACGAATCCCCTTGTGTCAGCAATCAGTTTCACCGGCTCAGTAGAGACGGGCCGCCACGTGGCCGAAGTCGCCGCCGGGCGCCTCGCAAAGATACAACTGGAAATGGGAGGCAAGAATCCGTTGGTGATTCTGGACGACGCGGACCTCGATGTCGCGGTCGAGTGCGCTTACCAGGGCTCGTTCGAGCAGACTGGTCAGCGCTGCACCGCGTCTTCGAGGCTGATCGTGACGCCGGGCATCCATGACAAGTTTCTCGCGGCGCTGGTCGAGCGGCTGAAGAGCGCCAGGGTCGATGACGCGCTGGCCCCCGACAGCGACATCGGACCTGTCATCGACGAGAGCCAGCTCGACCAGGACCTGGAATACATCCGCATCGGTCAGCAGGAGGGCGCGCGGCTGGTCTGTGGGGGCGGCCTCCTCGATCGCGAGAAGAAGGGGCACTACTTCGAACCGGCACTCTTCGCCGACGCCACCAACGACATGAGGATCTCGCGCGAGGAGATCTTCGGACCCGTCGCTTCGATCATCCGAGCTCAGGACTTCGATGAGGCGCTCGCGCTGGCCAACGACACGCCATACGGCCTCGCCGCAGGCATCGTCACGTCATCACTCAAGCACGCGTCCGCCTTTCGCCGCGAGAGCCAAGTGGGAATGGTCATGGTCAACCTGCCCACCGCCGGGGTCGACTACCACGTGCCCTTCGGCGGGCGAAAAGGCTCGAGCTTCGGGCCCCGCGAACAAGGCAGCTACGCCGCAGAATTTTACACCACAGTGAAGACGGCGTATATCAAGCCCTGACGGATCACGAAGGCGTTGCGGGCTTGGTGCTTCCGCTTTGGGACCGAATCGCAGTTGTCCCCTTCCTGGCGACGAGCGTCACGCAACGACTAACCCGTCACGCGTGATGCTCGTCGAAGACGGTTCCGGCGGCGTCGAGCGCCACTTCGTTTCCCAACGCCTGCATGCCCACGGGGGTAAGTACACGCTTTCGCAGTCGAACGACTTTTTTATCCGAGAGTCATCGATGAGTCCGGGCGACTCCAGTCGGTTTTGAGCCAAGATCTCACGTCGTCGTCATGTTCGCCCAAACGGGGGGGGAGGCCGCCAATACTTTGCAGGTGTCTCAGAAAACGAAATCGGATTGGCGACTTGGCGTACCGCATTCGTACCGTTTTCGAGTCGGGAATAGGTCGCGACAAGACCGAGTTGATGGGCGTAATCAAAAGCCTCATCGATGCTGTTGACTTTCCCGCTCGGTACGCCAGCGGATGCAAACAGCGACAACCAGT
This sequence comes from Acidimicrobiales bacterium, assembly GCA_035533675.1. Lineage (GTDB taxonomy): Bacteria > Actinomycetota > Acidimicrobiia > Acidimicrobiales > Bog-793 > CAIVND01. The sequence goes on from DATLTI010000228.1 coordinate 8,072, forward strand.
GAGCGACCGGCATGAGCGAAAGACGTGCCTCTATCTCACGATGAAGAGCCTCTCGATTCTTGACACGAGCACCATTGCTCGAAAACTCCGGAAGTGCGGCGATGGTTTCTAGTTCCAGCACGACACAGAGCTTTTCAAACTGACGATCATTACCAACCGCAATCACAATCTCTCCGTCACGAGCACGAAGTGTTTCGTATGGCGCGATGCTCGAATGTGCGTTCCCCTGTATCCCTGGCACGACGTTCGCCACGATATACGCGGATGCATGATTCACGAGCATTGCGAGTACCGAGGACAGAAGGTTCGTCTCAACCTTCTGTCCTCGGCCGCTATTCGACCGTTCGAAGAGTGCCGCAAGTATTCCTATGGTCGAGAATAAACCGGTGGCCACATCGCCCACGGCAACGCCCGTCTTGGTCGGCTCCCCCGGCGTCAATCCGGTGATGCTCATGAGACCGCCCGCGGCCTGAGCAAGGAAGTCATATCCCGGTAAGGCTCGGCCTGCAGCTCGCCCGAATCCACTGATGGAGCAATAGATCAGTCCCGGATTCTCTGCTACGAGCTCTTCGTACCCGAGACCGTAACGAGCCATCGTTCCTGGCTTGAAGTTCTCAACCAGTACGTCGGCTCTTCGTGCCAGCTCACGAGCCAACCGGATATCTTCAGAGTCCTGCAAGTCGAGACGCACACTTCGTTTGTTTCGATTCACCGATACGTAATAGGTGCTCGTCCCGTCATCGACGAAGGGTGGACCCCATGCGCGCGTGTCATCGCCGCCATCCGGCCTCTCCACTTTCACTACGGTCGCACCTAGGTCTCCCAGCAACATCGTCGCGAGCGGACCAGCCAATACTCTCGAAAAGTCGGCAACGATCAGTCCATGAAACGGTCCCTTTCGTTCGGACTCACCACTGCTCACTTCGAAGTTACTCACGGGATCCTTTTGCGAACGCTGTTCCGATACGGAGACTTTTCCGCGTGGAACGTCACTATAGCGACCAGCAAGTTTTGATCGCGCTGAACCTAGAGTGTGAGGTACTACAAACTGGACTCGGTCGCATCTCCGATTGCAAATGCTCACACGCCGCCCGGGGGGCGTGGGCTTCCGGGTGAAACGACCTCCGCTAAAAACTGCGATCCAATTTCGAAAGGAAAGCCTGCAGTCCGAACTCGCCGTACAATTTCTGGCGCAGCGTTCCGATCAAGGACAAATGTGGTCGGCTGTTCAGGACTTCAACCTGCGACCCCTGCGTGTCATAGGCCCTTGGTTCGTCAGAGTTCACAATTGTTCGATTTCGCATCATTTGCTGACAATTTGATTCGTCAACGTTCGCCTGAATACGTGCCAATTCATGGCCGTTGCTGACAGCGTTGTTGACGGCTAACTAATTAGACAGCGGCATCCTTTGACGCTCACAGGTTCTCGCTAACGGAACGCACGGTTACGTGGCACGCCGCCGCATGTCCCTCACTCACGGGGAGCAGAGGGGGTGTGACAACGGAGCATATTTCCATGGCCAGAGGGCAACGCCAACGAAAACGACATCCTTCGCCGGGATCAATGACACGCGGCGGGTCACCAATGTCGCCAGCCGTTGCCTTAATAGCGACCATCGGATCAGGGACGGCCGAAAGCAAGAGACGGGTGTACGGGTGGGTCGGATTTCCCAGCACCGATTCGGTCGGTCCGGTTTCTACAATGTTGCCGGCGTACATGACCACGAGTCGATCAGCGACGTAGCGGGCAGAAGCGATGTCGTGAGTGATGTAAAGCATTGATATTCCCGAATTTCGTAGATCGGTCATCAAGTTGAGTAGTCCGATGCGAACCGACACGTCCAACATCGAAACGGGTTCGTCGGCCAGAATCAGTCTGGGGTTACACGAAATCGCCTGCGCGAAGCCAATACGTTGACGTTGTCCACCGCTCAGCTCATAGGGATAACAGTTCAGGACCTCTGAGGCTGGACTCAGACCTACGGACTCAAGTGTGGCGATCGCGGTGTCTCGCCGCTCTTCACGACTCAACTCCGGCCGATGCAATTTAAGCGTCCGGAGCAACCCGTGACCAACGCTATGAACGGGATTCAGCGAGCTAAAGGGATCCTGAAAGATCAGGGGTATCTTGCTCCGATACGACAAGAGATCACGACGAGATCGAATTCTCGCGATGTTGCGGCCCTCGAAAAGGATCTCGCCGCTGGTTGGTCGGTATACGCGCGCGAGGAGTCGGGCCAACGTACTCTTGCCGCTACCGCTCTCGCCGACGAGTGCCACGATCTCGCCCTGGTAGAGATCGAGGTTGATGTCGTCGACTGCGTGCAACTGCGCTCGACGAATCTTTCGGCCGATCGGAAAGTGGTGTGAGAGATTTCTGATCGAAAGAATAGGTTCGCTCGCGGATTCGGTTTCAATCTGATCCAACGTGCACCTCCGCATTCTCAAAAAGCAAGCACCGCACTTTCACGTCACCAACGGGCGTGACGGGCGGTCGAACCGTGGAGCACGATTCCATTGCATAGGCGCAACGTGGGTGAAAGGGACAGCCCGCCGGCAGTTGCGTGAGCGAGGGAGGCGAACCTGGGATGCCCTTCAGTCGAACTTTCGGACCGCGGATGGAAGGGAACGCGCTCAGGAGCCCTTGAGTGTACGGATGCGACGGGTGCTCGAAGATTTCCCTGGTTGGACCGTCCTCCACCACGGAGCCGGCATACATCACGATCAACTTGTCCGAGAAGTTACTCACCAGCGAAATGTCGTGCGTCACGAAGATCACCGCAAACCCGAGTTTCTCCTGCAGTTCCTTTATTTGGACCATCAACGATCGTTGCGCCACGACATCGAGGGCCGACGTGGGCTCATCCATGATGATGAGGTCCGGTGAAAGTAAGAGAGCCATTGCGATCATGACGCGCTGACGCATTCCACCGGAAAGCTGGTGCGCGTAACTTCGCAGATGCACAGCATCAATACCGACGAGCCGTAACACCTCAGCGAACCGCTTGTCAGACTCCTCATCATCTTTTTGGCCGTGAGCGTGCATAACGTCGACGAACTGAGCTCGTATCGTCAACACCGGATTGAGCGCGTTCATGGCGCTCTGCATGACGACCGAGAGGTCCCTCCATCGCACGGCGCGCAGCGAGTTCTTGTCAAGGGTGACGAGGTTTTCTCCCTTAAAGATCACCGATCCACCGACGAGTTCGGCCGGCGGCGAGAGAAGCTGGGCGATGGAGAAGAGCAGCGTCGATTTACCGCAACCCGACTCGCCAACGATGCTCAGAAACTCCCCCGCGTCCAACGAAAAATTGACCGTGTCCACCGCTCGCGCAGTTCCCTGGGGTGAGACGTAGTCCACACAGAGGTCGTTCACTTCAAGTATCAAGATGACACCGCCTTGCGTCGAACGGGTCGAAGAGCGGGATTGTTCACTTCATCAAAGGCGTAGTTCAACAGAGCGAAGGCACCACCCATAAGGCCGATGCCGAGGCCCGGCACGATCGCCCAGAGGGGGCTGCCGGTCAGTAAGGCGTCGTTGTTCTGGGCCCAGTACAGCATTGTTCCCCAACTGTCCGTATTCACACTGCCCAGGCCGATGAACTGCAAACCAGCCGCGGCGAGGACCGCATACACGGCGGCGCCCAGGAAACTCGCCACAATCAGTGACGTCATGTTGGGAAGAATCTCCGTCACGATGATTCTCCACTTTCGCTCTCCTCGGAGCTGGGCGGCGAGTAAGAAATCTCGATTCCTGAGCGAGAGCGCCTGCGATCTCAACTGTCGCGCCCCGTAGGACCAACCGGTCACCACCAGTACAGCGATGATGATCGTAAATCCGCCGTTCTTCGAGTAAGCGGCGATGACGATCATGAGAGGAAACGCGGGCAACACCAGAAAGATGTCGGTGATGGTTGACAACACTCCGTCGGCGAAGCCACCCAGATACGCCGCTGATACCCCGATGATTACCGAGAGCGCCGTCGTCAGTAACCCGGCGACGATGGCGATGATGAGGCTGACGCGAGTGCCGTAAATGACCTGCGCGTAGATGTCCTGGCCGTACGAGGTCGTCCCCAGCAAGTGCGCCGAGGAGGTACCCAGACTGGGAAGGTAGGTCTCTGCGCTCGGGTTGTCGTGTGCGATGAGACCTGGAAACAGCGAGAGAAAAGTGAATACCACCAAGATGCCCGAGCCAACGATTGCCTTCTTGCTGGATCGCAGTGCCCGCCAGAAGTTGCTCAGGGATCCTCGGCGGATCTGTCGGACGTGGTCCGGTTTTTCCGGGACCCCGTTGACTTCAAGGACGGCTGTCACGACCGCCTCACTTCGTGGACCGCGCGCGCGGATCGAGCAGTGATACGACGCCGTCGGCGATCAGCACAGCGAGCAGCACGGCGACGGTGACGAAGAGAAACAGCGTCTGCATCAGCGGATAGTCCTCGTTGACCACTGCCTGCAGCAGCATGTATCCGACTCCCGGGTAGGCGAACACGTACTCGACGAGAATGGCGCCGCTCACCACGAATCCCAGAGACATCCCGAAGCCGGTCAGGTTAGGGAGAATTGCGTTTCTCGCCGCGTAGTTGAACATGACGAGTCGCGAGGACAGACCCTTTGCGCGCGCCATACGGATGTAATCCTCGGAAAGCGTACCGATCATGTTATTGCGCATCGTAAGAATCCAGCCGCCGATAGACGTCACGAGGATGGTCAACCCTGGGAGCACGGCGTGTTGCAGCACATCAGATATATAGGACCAGTTAAAGGCCGGGGTTACTCCGTTGGTGTAAGCCCCCGACGTGGGGAACCAACCGAGTTTGACCGAGAAGAGCAAAATTGCCATGAGTCCGAGGAAGAAGTACGGGAAGGCGGAGAGCACGATGAATATCGGCGGGAGCACGCTGTCGAACAACTTGCCGCGATTCCAGGCTCCGATGATACCGATCAACGTTCCCAGTACGAAGGCGAGGACGGTGGTCACGCCGACGAGAGCAATCGTCCAGGGCAACGCGGCTAACACCACGCTCGAGACCGAACTCGGGAAGAAGGTCAGCGATATGCCCCAGTGTCCGGTGAAGCAGTTACCGAGGTAGGTGAAGTACTGCGACAGCAGGCTCGCCTTGGTATTGACGCCAAAGGCGATCTCCATGGCCCGTATCGCTCCGCCGTTGAGATGGCCGTGGAACCTCGCCATCATCGCGACGGCGGGGTTCCCCGGCATAAGTCTCGGGAGCAGGAAGTTAATCGTCAGCGCCGCCCAAAGAGTGACGAGAAAAAACCCTGTTCTCCTTATGAAGTGACGCACGCGTCACTCCAGAGTGTCACATTCCCCAAGTCGATTTCCCTTCAATCCTCCGTGGGACTAGCTATTTGACCCGAAGATGCAGGAGGACGATGCCCCAGTCCGGAAACACGTTCGCGTACCCCTGAGCGTAGGGATGCGACGCAGTCGGCCAGCCCGTGTACTTAGCCGTCGAGTACTCGTCCCAGTCGGACTGCTCTGTCACCGGGATCACCGGCACGTCCTTCAAGATGATGTTCTGCAGTTGGTTTATGAGCGAATGCTGCTCAGCAGATGTGGAGGCCGTGTTGTACTCAGCGATTAGATGGTCAGCGATCGGGTTGTTGAATCGCTCCCAGTTCGTGGTCGCAGCCTTTCCGATCGGCGCTGTCTTGGCGCTGCTAAGCATCTGACTCAACTCGTAGTACGGCGTCGGTCCGCCCGCTTCGTACGCGTAGGCCAGCTGGAACTTTCCATCGTAGAGGCTGGAGCTGTAGTCGCCACCTGACAGATTGTCAACCGTGATGTCGATTCCTACAGCGGCCAACTCCGTCTTCATTACCTGAGTAGCTGCGACCCAGTCGCTGTAGCCACCCTCATTCAACAGACTGAATGACAGCTTCTGGCCAGACTTCGATTGGAACACGCCCTTGACCATCTTGAAACCGGCGGCCTTGAGAATTGAGATTGCTTTGGCCGGGTCATAGGTGTATCCCGACTTGGTGAGCTGCGCCTTGTCGAGCCACGATGAGAACGTGGGCGTGATGATCCCCGCCTGATTCGCAACATCCTCCTGATTGTGCTCGCCAATCGCGTCCACTTTGCTCTTGTTTATGCCGTAGACCATCGCCTTGCGCACGGCAACGTTGCTGAGCAGCGGGTCGGTCTGATTGATGAAGATCGCGACATTCTGAGCCGGGGCCAGCCAGACCTTGTTTGCCGGGCTCTTGTCGAGCCACTCGGCCTTGATGTTCGCCATGCCCTGCCCGCCCCACTGGGCTCCTCCGGTACTGAGCAGCACGTCGGCCGGGGTGTTCGAGGTGTACGCCGGATACTCGATCTTGTCGATCTTGGGCAATCCGGGCTGCCAGTAGTGCGGATTCTTCACGTAACTGACGTTCTCTGAAGTGCACGAGGAGACTTTGTACGCCCCCGTACCAACCGGATTGGTGTCCTTGAACGTAACGGGATTCTTGACCTTGGACCAGATGTGCTCGGGAACAATACCGATCTGGTCGGCGATGTAATAGAAATACGGAATCGCCTCAGTCTTGAAGTTCATCACCACCTTGTTGGCACGACGCTGCGTCACACTCTGAAGTACCGACCACACGGAGTTCAGATCGAGGGCCGGATTCTTCTTCAACATGTTGAACGTGAAGGCCACGTCGGCCGCAGTGAGTGGCTGACCGTCGTTCCACTTCACACCGCTGTGAATGGTGAAGGTGAGAGTCTTGTTGCCGTTGCTCCACGCGTACGCGGTGGCAAGCCACGGGGTGATCGCGCCGCTCTTCATCTCATTGACAAACATCAAGGGTTCGTACACGGTGCCCACGCCGAGGAACTGGTCGATCGGGTTAAACGGACTGAACCCGCAGGTGTAGAGCCACTCTGAGTTCGCGATGGTAAGTGACGTTTGAGTCCCAGCCGAGGCAGGGCCCGAAAGTGGCACCACGAGGATGCCGGCAAAGAGAGCGACACTTACTATTGGAGCGAGAATCCGACGATGAATCTTCATTTACAATCCCCCTTGGTTCGTATGAGCGACATTCGTTAATGTGAAGGCTGTTCCCATGTGCGATGGAAGCGGTCTTTCCATTTGTTGTTAATTTACACTAGACGTGTGAGATAGTAACATCTTCTCAGGGTCCACGCTCACCGGATTCAGTAAACAATCCTTCTAGGTTTGAAATTGTGATATCTGCTCAGAAACGTCGTCAGGCAATCATCGAAAAACTGCAAACCACGAGTGATGTGGCCTTTGCCGACCTCGCAGAGGAGTTCGGCGTCTCGGTAATGACCGTTCGCCGCGATGTTGACTACCTGGAGCGCGATGGTCTAGTTCGAAAGGTCTTGGGTGGGGCGATGAAGCTCGCCACCCGCGAGTTTGAGCCGGCTTTTGCGACTCGGGTGGCTGTGGCGGCCGCCGAGAAGGTATTCCTCGCTGATGCGCTTGTCAACATGCTCCTGCCGGGTCAGACGGTCATCCTGGACTGTGGTAGTACCGTGCTGGCGGTCGCTAAGTCGATTCGCGGACGCAACTTAGGTCTCACGATCATTACCTCCAGTCTGCTCGCGGCGCTTGAACTCGTCGATGAACCAGACACCGACGTCATCCTTGCCGGCGGTCATCTTCGCGCGGGAGAGGTGAGCCTTGTCGGTCCCGAGGCCGAACTAATGCTCTCGTGGTACAAGGCTGACATATTTATCATGGGCGTCGCCGGCGTCGACGCCATACGAGGCGTCACCGACTATCACCCCGGTGAAGCTGCGGTAAAGCGGGCTGCGATGGCTGCCGCTCAAAGGACGATCATTGTGGCAGACCACTCCAAGTTGAGCACGACCCACCTTGCGAGCATTGCGCCCCTCAACAAGATCTCAGCCATTGTGACCGACGGTGACCCAGCCGAACCAACGATGGTGGCCGCTGCTGCCGCAGGGGTGGACGTGGTATGCGTTCCGATCTACGGGACCCAGTTTTCCGACGTGACTCAAAAGTGAGTCGATTTACGGTTGGAATCGACCTCGGAACCACCGGCACCAAAGCGATCTTGTTCTCCCCCGAAAGGGGGGTCGTCGCGGAGACGACACGGGCCGTAGACCTATTCTCCCCTGGTCCCGGTTTTGCTGAGGCAGATCCCAATCAGTGGAAGACCAACGCCGTCGACTCGATTCGAGAACTGATGGCTACGAGCGAGGTGAGCTCAAGCGAAATAATGGCAGTGTCGGCCACTGGCATGGTTCCCGCCATCGTGTTGACCGACGAGAATTGCACCCCTCTTTATCGAGCGATGCTCCAAAATGACGCGCGCGCAACCCAAGAGATTGGCGAGCTCGCACTCGAACTGCGTGATCTCGACTTAGTGACGATCACTGGGTCACCGCTCAGTCAGCAGTCGCTGGCGCCGACGCTTTCGTGGCTGCGACGTCACGCGGCGCTCCCGATGAAATCCCTGCGCTACGTCACCGGCTCATACGACTGGCTCCTGATGGCTTTCGGTGCAGACGCTCACGTCGAGGCGAATTGGGCCCTGGAATCCGGACTGTTTTCCATCGACGGCGAACCCGTTCTAGAAGTCTTCAATGCATGTGGAGTGTCACCCGACGTCATTCCTCCTGTTCGCCGCTCGTCGGACATCGTCGGTAACCTCAGCGTTGAGATCGCCGAAATGACGGGCCTCGCCGCGGGCACACCCCTGGTGGTCGGTGGTGCAGATCACGTGCTCTCGGCCTTCGGAGCGGGTGTGACCAATCCAGGAGACTGCCTCATCAAATTGGGAGGAGCGGGCGACATCCTCGCGGCCAGCGACAAGATTGTTGTCGACGAGCGGCTCTACCTGGACGCCCATCCCGTGCCCGGACAGTGGCTACCGAACGGTTGCATGGCGACCAGCGGAAGCCTCATTCGCTGGTTCCAAAACCTCACCGGGGCGCCCAATCTGGCACAACTCGACGATGCCGCTGCACAGGCCCCTCCCGGGGAGATTCTTTGCCTTCCCTATTTCTTGGGCGAAAAGAGCCCTGTTCACGATCCGCGTTTGCGCGGCGCCTTCCTCGGGCTCCACCTGGGCCACAGACAGGAACACCTCTTTCGTTCGATTCTTGAAGCGATCGCCTTCGGCTTTCGCCAACACATCGAGATATTCAATTCGATAGGCATTGACATAAGAAAGGTTGTCGTCACCAACGGCGGCAGCAAGTCCAAGCTTTGGAAGCAGATTCACGCCGACGTACTGCAAATGCCGCTGAGTCCTGTGGTCAATCATCCAGGAGGCGCCCTCGGCGCGGCCTTCGCGGGAGCGCTGGGAGTGGGCTTATTGCAAGATTGGTCCGAGATTGAGCGCTACATACAGCTCGACGCTCTCGTGATCCCAAACTCGCAGCACGCAGACGTCTACAACGATGCGTACGAAGAATGGCGCAAGTTTGGAAGCATCACTACCGACCTCGCTCATCGTTTGAGCGATCGGTCAATCGGAAACGCGTAGTGACGCTCCCAAGATTTGAACAGATTTCAGTTGAGAGGAACATTCGATGGACATGCTGATGAAGGGAAACGTGGCTTTTGTCACGGGAGGAGGTAACGGGATCGGAAAGGCAACGGCACATGCCCTGAGCGCAGAAGGCGTCTCCGTTGCCGTGGCTGACCTTGATAGCGGATGGGCCAACTCGGTCGCCGAAGAAGTGACGCGGGCGGGCGGCGACGCGCTTGCGGTGACGGTCGATGTGACCGACGAGGAGTCTGTGCAGCGCGCCATCGATGAAACCGCCTCACACTTTGGCCGGCTTGACCACCTCGTGCTGTGCGCCGGTGTCTCTGGTCTTTTCGGTCGCACCATCGACGACATTGCCGCGCGGGAGTGGGACCAACTCTTCGCCGTCAATGTTCGAGGTCAGTGGTTACCCGTCAAGTGGGCCCTGCCGCTACTGCGTGAAAGCCCCAACCCTTCGGTCGTCATCGTCGCTTCTGACTCTGCAGTCGTAGCATCGCCTCTTCACGTCCCTTACTGCACATCGAAGGGGGCGTTGATCATGCTGGTGCGATCGATGGCGGTTGATCTGAGGGCTGACAACATTCGCGTCAATTGCGTCTGCCCCAGTGTCGTCAACACGCGCATGCCCAAGAACGACATCGGTCTTGGCGACGACGCCGTCTTCGATGACTCGTTTCCTGTCCACGAACCCGAGGACATCGCCAACTATTTGCTATGGCTCTCGTCGCCGAAGACCAAGACCATCAGCGGTCACGCACTACTGGCCGACTTCGGGTACAGCGGCCAATCAAGTTTCCCGTTTTAGAGACGCGCCAATCCCCCAAGAAAGTGGTCGGAGAAGCACTGGCGTCAGGCGATCCCATCGCGCACTTCGTTGACGACGGCCATGAGCTCTTTGACGCGTTCAATATCGACCGCGTTCTGAAACTCTCCATCGAATTTGAACGACGTTCCGACAATGGCGCCATCGGCAATGGCGAGTTGCGCGGCCGCGGAAGCCGGTGTCACGCCCGTATTGACGAAGACCGGTACGGAACCGGCGTTGTCCTTGACTTGACGTAGGTCGGCTGACTCCGTGGGCGCGCCCGCAGTGAGGCCGGACACGACGATGCCCTCGGGCAACGTATTGAAGATTGTCGAACGAGTTAGATCGCCAAGATTCCGATTGGCCAGGTAATTGGCAGCTTCCGGTACCAAATTGAAGAGGAGCTTGACGTCAGAGATCCCGAGTCGAGCTCGGTGGCGCGCCGCGGCTCCGACGTTGGTATTCCAAAGTCCAAAGTCGCTGGCGTAGACGCCGGTGAAGACTTCGCGCACGAACATCGCTCCTGTAGCCGCAGCCAGATCCAAGGAAGCGATCCCATCCCACAGGACGTTGACACCAAAAGGTACGGAGATGTCGGACCGGATTTCTCCGATGATGCGAGCCATGCTCATACCAGTCACGGGCTCGGTGGAAGTGAGGTACGGGAGACTGAATTCATTCGAAATCAGGACCCCGTCCACCCCCCCGTTCTGAAGATTTGCTAGGTCGGTCCGGGCGTGATCCACTGCGAAGCGCATTCCCTTGGCACTGTCAAAGTTGGGGTCACCCGGAAGTGCTGCCAAATGCAGCATTCCAATAACGGGCTTGGGATTCACGAACATCTCTCGCAACCAACTCATTGAAACATCCTCTCTGGTTCTCCAATAATCTCCGACGCTTCCTCCAAAATCCATTGGTGAAGCCGATGATGGTCATCTCGAATTGTCAATCGAGTCATACGGGCTCGAATCTATGCTGCGCGATTCCGTCACGCCAAAACTCGACGCTTGCCGCGAGTTCCTCGACGACTAGATCATCGTCGCCCTCATGATGAGGAATAAATTCCAAAAACAGGTAGATATCGTCCGAAGTCCACGACTCTAGATATGTCAAGACCCGGTCACGATCAACGCCCCCTGCCTGATTCGTGCGCGGTGTGAATGGGCCATGTTGATCCGAACCGAAAGTCGTCTGTTGAAGCTGAATGACGGGGGTGTTACGCCATTTCCTTTCCAGCCATGGGTCGAGAACGTCCGGTGCGTCATTCTGAGCCAATGCCACCGGATGTCCAAGGTCAAGGCAGAGCACCCAGGGTATGTCGCACGCACTGAGTTGCTCTTCAAACCAAATGGCCTCGTCGAGTGAGTGTCCAGGTTCTCGCGCCACAGCCAGATTCTCAAACTGAAGATGATCGAGGCCGACGCTTGACGCGAACTCCGCGAGCCGTTTCATCGCTTCAATTTCGCCGGAAAGAAGTTCCTGACGCAAAGCCTCATCACCGAAGGCTCGGACGCTGAATGCACCGATATGCCCTCCGGCCCCTCTCGCGCCGGATCTCGCAGCCAAACTGATCAAGTCCCGGTACCAGGTGTAGGCCGCCGACCGACCTCGCTCACTCTCGGCCAACAGCAGATTTGATGCATAGGCACCAAGACCGGTGAACATGCTGTGGATCTGGACGCCTTTCGACTCCGCCACTCTTTTAACCTCATCCGCGTAGTCTTCGGCCGCATAGCTGCCCAGCGAGAGCGGAAGTAGATCGGCGCTGACTTGAGCAACCCCGAGGTGAAGGTCCTCGCTAATCAATCGCATCCAGTCCTCAGGTTCGGGCCAACGTTTAACCGCAAAGCACACGTTGATACCCAGGTGAACCTTTGGCATCAGCAAATTTCCCTTCCTGCTCTTTGGCGCGCCGCACGTTCGTCGGCCGCCCCGCCTGTTCGACTGAACGAAATGTTCTTAAATTACATTTAGATTGTGATAAAGTAACGCAACTGTACCATTAATTTGCCGTGCCTCCCGCTTAAAACGTTGGGAAGAAATGAATTTGTAGCACTTGGTCAGGTCATCGGCGTGAGGTTCAGCGTTCGGGATCGGACATCGCGATACTGGTGGCGCCGGCAACGAGCAAGGGCTCGAGTAAGGGATTTCACCCAGAATTCGCAGCGGCTGTTGGCGAAGTTTTCATAACTATCGACGAGGAGATATTGATGACCAGACCCATTGCGTGCGTGACGGGAGCCGGATCGGGCATTGGTGCCGCAATCGCGAGTGAGTTGGGCAAGCGGGGCAATCACGTCGTCGTTGCCGATATCGACATCGACGCCGCTCGCTCGGTCGCCACGTCACTCGAGAGTGCCCAAGCTGAGCGTCTCGACGTGACCGATCCGGTGGCCTGTGACGCGCTCGTAAAGGCAATCGTTTCGCAGCACCAGCGTCTTGATGTGTGGGTGTCAAACGCGGGGATCTCCAAGATGCAATTATTCGTCGATACCTCGCCAGAAGACCTTCGGCGAACTTTCGAGGTCAATGTCTATGGCGTGTTCTACGGGGGGCAGGCAGCGGCGCGAGCCATGATGTCGCTCGAGACGCCAGGGTGCATCATCAATACCGCGTCGATGGCCGCCAAGCAGGGTAACGTTCCCTTTCTTTCGGACTACGTTGCCAGCAAGTTCGCGGTTCTTGGCCTTACCCAGGCGATGGCTCACGAGCTCGCGCCTTATCGCATCCGGGTAAACAGCGTTTGTCCCGGTTTCGTTGCGACGCCTATGCAGACTCGCGAGCTCACCTGGGAAGCACAGTTGCGCGGAACGAAGCCCGACTTCGTGAAACAGATGTGGATCGATGCCACGCCGCTACGACGCCTTGAGACTCCTGAAGACGTGGCCAAGGTGGTTGCGTTTTTGGCTTCCGACGACGCAACATTTCTCACCGGTGAATCAATCTCGGTAAATGGCGGCGCCTACATGGACTGAGTGGAGTTGATCTTCGCTCCGGCGAAGACACCTGTCTTCATTGAGCAGCTGAGACACCGTCTTCGTCGTATCGGGAATAGGCAGTCCGTCGTTGAAACTTCTTCAATTTGAGAATGCTGTCGCGCCGATTGTGAGTACTCCGAGCGAGCGTCGATCAGACGTCCGCTGATAAGTTAAACCGTCGCCGAAATCGCCCAGGAGCCTCATTTTCTCGTTGCTGACAGGCTTGAGGTTGACGCCAGGGTGCTGCGTAATCTTGGCGAGGATCAAACTGTTCTCCATCTCTACCACCCCTTTCTAGGTGGTGGCACGGCCCCCGATTCTCGTGGGTTTGGCCGCACTACCGAAACGGTGGTCGAAACAATGAAGGCGTCTAGCGCAATAGTCTCAAGATGAATAATCCGTCAGCACTTCCACCATTATTCCCCTCTACGATCGGCGGCTTTACCTTCATTTGCTGGTGCCTTCGGTTGCGGCCGGCATTGACCTTGAAATTGTGGTTAAGCCCATCATGCCCAGTGCCCAATAAGCGAGTGCGCAGAAGATTATGACTGGCGCAGTCGCAGTCAAATAGGTGAAGACCTTTTCTCCAGAGTTGAAGTGGAGCCAACTCACGTACGACGTCCATCCACCGAGGAACAACCACATCACAATGCCGACTCCCCAAACTCCAAATGCAACGGGGTTGAAACCTCTCTTGAACCAGTAGGGGCCCCCTTCGCCCTGGTACAGGCCCACCAAGTCAACACGCTGTCGACGCAGTAAGAAGTAGTCCCCCAGAGCCACGCCCCAATACGGTGCGATGAGTGCACCGACCACCGTAAGGATTGTGTCAAAGTTGCTCTGCAAGGTTCCCAAATAGATGAAGAAAATTGACGGAAGCGCGACCAGCCCAACGATCCAATGGTAATTCGCTTTCGGGAACGCCGTTTTGATTCCCATTGCGGAGCAATAAAGGAGCATGGCGTTGTTGATCAAGGTTGAAAGGATGATGATCAACAGTGCCGGTATGCCCAAACCTGACTTGGTTGCCCAGACTGACGGATCACCTGATCCAGTGGTCAGTGTTGCTATTCCACCCACTATCGCAAAAAGAATGGCGATAAAACTTAGGCCTAACCAGGCACCCCAGAATGCCCCCCTTTCCGATTTCGCGAATCTATTCCACGCTCCCATGTACGGGAACCATGAGACCGCGTAGGCAACATTTGCCTCAATCGCATATTGCCAACTGACCGAGTGGTTTGCCTTGATCGACGAAATTTCATGCCACCCGTAGTGCGACAACTGCTTCCAGAGAAGTAGTAGTGCAAAGAGAATGAGGAGCGGCACTGTGAATTTGACCAAGGCGAAGACGGTCTTTGGCGAGATGTAGAGCATTCCTACCGGAAGCACAATTCCGCAACCAAGCGCGAAGATGGTGTACCAATGAAAGTTAGAGAAGTTGTACGCGTGCAACGCAGCGGCACCCGAATGTCCTGCAATCGAGGAAAGGATTCCGACCCAACCAAAATTGATTACAACGAGCATAATGATGCCTACGTACGCGCCAAAAGTTCCAAAAGATGATCGCATGCCTACGTATTCATCTACGCCATACCTTGCTGAGCGCAGCCCAGACATTGATGGGAAAAGGTTGCCAATGAGGCCGCCGGCGAAAGTGACCACAATCATCCCCACAGCTCCTAAGGCTGCGGCGTAGTACCCACCCAAAACGAAAGTAGTGAGCAGAATATTTCCACCACACCACAGCCAGAACATAAGGCCCGTGCCGGCGTAACGATCAACAGCCGGTATAGGAAGGAGGCCCTCCCCGTAATCGCTTGAACTGGGAATTATCTCGCCCGAACTCGTACCCATTGCGTCATCAATGGCCATAATCTCTCCCCCCGAGAACTGTTAGTGAAGCATCCACCAAGTGGTAGTACCAAATACAACAAGCAAACTGAATGCAAATGTTCCGAGCACCGTCGCGAGATTTACTTCGCCTCCGGGCTCGACCTTTCCAACGAACTGAGCAATTACGACCTGATGAACGAGGTCTTCTCGTCCCGTTGAATTACCTTCACCAGCGTCATTCTGTGACATCATCGCCCCCCTTCTGAGCAACATCGGAATTTCATTTACGTCCAATGAAAGCCTCTGACTATCTCAGTTGACTTGCACCGTACCATAGGTGTCTTTAGCATTGCAATAGATATAAATGCTGTCAGGGTGCCATGATTTAACTTCTCAAGGGCAGGCGAGTTCAGTGAGTCACACATTGCCCCACTCGGTTAGCCCAACTCGTTGGAGTTGCCACGCCGGTCGTTGCGCTGGCTTCCTGAACCACTCAAGAATCGTCTCGTCAAGAATCATCTCGGAAATTGACGCAATCTACGAGTATCGCCATGGTTAAGAATGACAAAATGAAATTCATACCCAACAATTCGCCGCAAGAAGTGCTCTGGTCAGAGGTAATTGCGCTGCTCTCTCCAACACGCAACTACTGGCTCAACACCATCAATCCAGACAACTCGCCCCATGTTTCTCCCGTCTGGGGAGCCGTCTACAGCGAACGCCTCCACTTCTATACCTCGCGAACTACGGTAAAAGCACGTAACCTAACCCGAGATAGTAGAGCGGTGCTCCATCTTGAAAGCGCAGAAGATGTGGTCATCGTCCATGGATTTACCGAAGATCTTGGAGAGCCGAGTCTCTCTAGTGCGGTCATGGCCGCGCTTGATACAAAGTACGACGAACCGGGTGATGTCGACTACCTCCCACGAGGCAATCAGTCGTTTGACGTGCTCTATCGCTTCGAACCACAGACAGCACTCCTGTGGCGGCTCGCGGATTTTGAAACATCACAAAGACGCTGGGCCGCGACGAAATCCCCATAACGGAAGCGCCGAACTACGTGATTCACCAACCACGTGCGATTACAGATCCATGCATTCTTCAAGGGAGCCATGAGATTCGCTGACACCTCTTCAATCTCATTTCGCACTTCTTCACCTGGCATTTTAATTCCGCAGGTCACCCGACAAACGACGTTGGGTCGAGCTCAGTGATGCGCGACACCAATCGGGATGGCTTCTTCCCCTGATCCTCGGAAGACTCTTTGCTTCGCATTGCTGCACGGACCATTCGACCCCCGAGCGCTCGAAAGGGTTCAAGAGGCAGCACAGTCTTGGGGGTGCGAATCATGGGACTTGTTCCCCATTCATCGTCTCGTCCTAACGCCCTCGATGCCAGAATCTGACCCCCGATGTACGAGGGTCCAACGCCATTCCCGGAGAATCCACCACCGAAATGAACTCGCTCACTCCCACTAAGCGTTCCGAAAAACGGCAACGAATCTGATGAGTAATCGACGGCGCCTGACCACATATTCGTTATCGCCACATCGCTCAGGACTGGATACGTCTGTCGGAACTGGTCGATCACCTGCGGCCCGCGTAAGGCAGTCGCCCAGACCGAACGGTTCATGTGAGCTCGGAATCCGAGTCGACCTCCACCCTTGCCGAAAACCACTCGACCGTCATTGGTCGGTCGGTAGTACTGCACCAATCGCCGTGAGTCAGAGATTGCCAGTCCGGGTGTCCAACCCACTAAAGCAAGTCGCTCGGGAACTGATTCAGTAGCGATGACGTCGCTACCCAAGACGAGAAGATGGCGTCGAATTTCCTTATATCGAGCAAGCCAAGCGTTGGTTGCCAAAACTAACTGATCTGCAGTAATTGATCCCCCAGGCACATTCACTTTGACCGTTTGGGAAGTCACGTTGAAATCGAGCATTGGGGTTTTTTCCCAAACCTTCACCCCCGAGGCGATTGCTACGGCCCGCAGACCCCGTACGAGGGCTGCGGGCTGAACTGTTGCGACGCCCGACTCAAAGACGCCGGCAAGATGGCGTTCACTTCCACCCATGTCAAGCACTTCTCTTTGTGAGAGTTCACGAAATGGTGATGCACCAACGGAAGCTAGGTCCTTGATGGTGTCGTTCCAGCTCCCCACTTGGCTCGTGTTCGTAGCGGTCCAGAGCCAGCCTGCGGGCATGAAATCGGCATTGATGTGGTTGTTCGAACAGAATTTGCCGATCTGGGCAACGGCCTCTTGCGAGGCCTTGGCCAATCTCAACGCATCGTCAGTACTCATCATCTTCTTTAAGGTCGCGAACTTCGGCCACCAAGTCATGGCGAACCCGCCGTTGGCTCCACTGGCTCCAGCACCGCATATATCGGACTCCAGAACACCAACACGGGCCGACGGTTCAGATTCAATTACTTTGATTGCTGTCCATAGCCCCGTGAACCCCCCGCCCACAATGCAGATATCCAGTCTTTCATCGCCATGAAGTGAAGGCTCATCGTTGATTCCTTCACGCTCGAGAGTTTGCTGCATCCATAGGGGGCGACTTTCGCTGGACTGAAATTTCGCATCGTCTTTCATAATCAATCGCTGTCCAGGAAAATTGTCAACGTTAGTTCGACACCTTTAATCACGAAATGTCGAAGACAACAGTCTTCGTCTCAGTAAATGCGCTGAGTGCCCAAGAGGAGAGTTCACGTCCGAGACCACTCGACTTTGCTCCTCCGAACGGCGCCAACTGGTCCCAATAATTCGTCGTCTCGTTGATCAACACGGTGCCATGCTGAAGTCCATCAACGAACCGCCACGCATCACGAAGATCGTTTGTGAATGCAGCAGCGTTCAATCCGAACTCCGTAGAGTTGGCAATCTGAAGTGCCTCGTCGATAGTTCTGTACTTGATAATCGGAGCAACCGGACCAAAAGTTTCGTCGCTGGCAACTAGCATTTCGTCGGTAACGTTGACAAGAATCGTCGGAGGGAACAGTCGTCCTCTAAGTTCAGCCGACTGGATGACTTTGGCGCCTTTGGCACATGCGTCATCGACGTGCGACACAACCTGCTTCAATACGTTGTCGTTGCAGAGCGGACCCATGTCCGTGGCTTCGTCAAGAGGATCGCCAAGGTTCAGTTGCTCGGTTCGCTCGATCAACTTCGCGACGAAAATGTCGTGAATCTCTTCATGAACTAACACCCGCTCGGCAGCCGTGCACACTTGGCCAGCCATGTAAAAGCAACCCGTAATGGTGGCTTCCACGGCTCGATCTAGATCGGCATGACGATGAACGATGATCGGTCCGTTCCCGCCAAGTTCGAGCAGTGTCCGTTTCAGACCCGCGCCGGCAGCCGCAGCTATCTTGCGGCCCACTCGGGTGCTTCCAGTAAAGAACAGACCGCGTACGTCAGGACTTTCAACCAAAGCCTCACCCGCATCGCTGTATCCCGGGACGTAGTTAAAGACGCCTGCGGGGAATCCCGCGTTCTCGAATATCTGGGCGTAGCGACGAGTGCTGCCGGGGCAGTACTCCGACGGCTTCCAGACGACCGTATTCCCTGCGATCAAGGCGTAGGTAATGGCGATGGCAGGAATATCGACGGGAAAGTTGAACGGTGAGATCACGCCGACGACACCCAGTGGATACTGCTGGACGAACATCCGCTTCTTGTTGGAGCGAGTCTCAGAGTTCGGCAACGTCATGCCGCGAAAACGGAGCATGTCCTCTGCCGCGCGCCTGAAGTGCCCCCAGCCGTATTGCAACATTTCCTCTCGCGACTCGTGAATAGTCTTACCCATCTCAGCGCTAATCGATTGCGCGATCTCTTCGTTCGCCTCTTTGCAGAGTTCATAGGCCGAGTACATGAGATCGACTTTGTCAAGGAGTGGCGTGGCCGCCCAACTGCTTTGGGCACGGCGGGCCGCGGATATCGCCTTCTCGATATCACTCGCCTGGCAAACTGAAAAGGTCCCCAACACCGAACCGTCATAGGCAGAGTGATACTCGGCAGTTCCTCCGGCTCCACACACCCATTGACCATCGATGTACGCCTGAATTGAGTCTGACATCAGTGCGCCCCTTTCTAGCTTCGCTACTTCAACATGAGCTGTAACCAACTTCTCGAACTTCGGTCCCCGTCGGTCATCTGCGACCGTAGGTTCTGTGTTACCGGCGACAATTCTTCGGGACCTTCAAAAACTTGGCGGCGTCGCCACGAACAGCAATTTCGCGGGCTCTCCACTGATCTCTCTTGCAAGATGCGGTGTTGAGCTTCGAAAAACAACTGAGTCCCACGCGCCTAGATGAAACACTTGATCGTCGAGATGGAACTCGATCTTTCCCGCAAGAACCAACATCAACTCCTCGGAGTCACCGTGGACATAAGGTTCGTCACCCGTCGTGCCGCGAGGATTCAATTCGGTAATAAAGGCTTCAAGATTTCGGTCAAGCGCTGGAGTCAGGAGGTACTTTGTTCCCATATCTCCGAATGACAGAACCGGCCTGTCGCGCGCGTAGAGGACAGCGTGAACTCGATCGAATGATTCGTCGAAGAGATCACGCATTTCGACACCAAGTACCCCCGCCACCGAACGAAGTGTGGCGATGCTCGCATTCCCTACACCACGTTCTATCTGACTCAAGAACCCTTCACTGATGCCCGCAGACATTGCCACTTTAGATAACGTCAGTTTCCGAGCAAGTCGAATACGTCGTAAACGCTGACCAACATCAAACTCGTTAGAGTCATCCGATGCTAATTCCAATGCTGCTTTCTCTCGAGCCACGCCACCACCCTTAACTCAGACCTTTACTGCGACTATATAATGTCCTGAAGCAGTGCTCAAGTTATCTTAACCGCGCAATGAACGGGGTTTGTCCCAGTACTAGTTGACTCCTAATCCTGCAAGTATCGCCAGCCCGCCTTCTCCAGTAGATTTGCAAACCTTCTGACGAATATCTCGTCTGGCTTTGCGTGTCACACCCATATTTCCTGTTCACCACCGCTTTCTGACGTCCAATTCTCGCCAGACCGTAGCACCTTTAGTCCACTGAAATTTGCCACTGAGCGCACAGGTTTTTGACGTTGCTGACTGCGTTGCTGACGAAATTTTTGCCCGTGCCCTTGCACGTTGTGCAAAGGGTCATTCGAAGTACCATCTAGAACCTCCATTGCATGATGCATTCCTCATCCGTTGCTGACTGCGTTGCTGACGGAGTGGTGGTTCACTTCTGAGACCCGCGAAAGTCATCGCGAAACGCCCACGACAGGGACGAGTACCGTGCGCACCCCGTACCTCGCTTCGCCATCGACGTCGAGACTTCGCCAATCGAACGACCAAGTTATTCGGCGGTCGGCGTCGTTGGCTGTCGGTGGCGAGCCGCCACCACGGCAATTCCCGTGAGACCGACCAACACCCCGATCACCTGAAGCACCGAAAGGGACTGACCAAGGATCGGAATCGCAACCACTGCCGCAACCAGCGGAGCGAGGCAACTAACAGCTGACGATACTGAGGCGTCGACGAAGCGATGCGCCCAGTTCATGAGAAGGTGCCCCGATCCGGGCACCAGCGCGAGGAGCGCAATCCAGATCCAATCGACGGGGTGCACACGACCAAGCGTCTGATGGAAGGCGAGCACGATGACCCCTGTAGCTACCGCCGCCATGATGGTGACCCCCGCCGTGTACTCCATTGCGTCGGTCCGTCCGCGGGCGCGCTTGGAGACGAGCCAGTACGCGGAGAAACTGACGAGCGCGCCGATCGCGAGCAAATCCCCGAGCGCTCGATGATGGCCCGTGGCACCGGGCCCGAGAACGGCGATCGAGACGCCCGACATGGCAACGATCACCCAGAGCACGTCCCAGCGCCCGACGCGCTCGCCGAACATTCGTGGTGCGACGAACAACACGAGCGCCGGTTGAAAGGCACCGATGACCGTCACGTCGACAATGCTCGTAAGGCGCACCGCACTGTAGAACATGATCATGTCGCCGGCGAGAAAGATGCCACCGAGCCACGTGACCTTGAAGGTCGACCAGCGAAGTCGTTGACCGATCGCGTAGGTGAGGATCACGAACAACACCGCCCCGAGCCAAAGACGATAGAACGCGACGACCATCCCCGACGCGAAGGTAAGCGCCGCGAAAATGCCACCGAAACCCCACAGAGACGCGGCAAGAGCCGCGGCGCCGAGGCCTAAGGTCGAGTGGCGAGTGACGTCGCTAATGGGTATCCACGTGAGTTTGGTTGAGGACATCGAGCGCGACACCGAGTTTAACGCTCTTGCGCCTTTGCTCGATCAGTCGCCGTTGACGACGGGAAGTTTAAGGACGCGTGGTGCTGAGCGATGTTGTGCCAGCGACTCGTCACCGTCTTACCCTTCGTGTAGAACCTGACTCCGTCGGGGCCGTACACGTGCAGGTCGCCGAAGAGTGAGTTGCTCCAACCGCCAAAGGAGTAATAGGCGACCGGAACTGGAATGGCGACGTTGACGCCGACCATGCCCGCTTTGACGTCGGTCTCGAAGCGCTGGGCGGCTGCTCCGTCACCGGTAAAGATCGCGGCACCGTTGCCGTAGCCATTTCGTTCAATGAGTCCGATTGCGTCGTCCAATTTGTCGACGCGCACGAGTGAGAGTACGGGACCGAAAATCTCGTCGGTGTAGACCTTCATATCCTCGGTCACGTTGTCAATGAGACACGGTCCGAGCCAGTAGCCGCCGGGGTCGCCGCTGATGTCGTGGTCGCGGCCGTCAATGGTGATCTTCGCGCCCTCAGACTCACCAATACCAAGATACGAGGCAACCTTGTCGCGGTGCTCGGAGGTGACCAGCGGACCCATCTCGGACGTCGGGTCCGTGCCGGGTCCGAGCCTCAAGCCGTTCACGCGCTCGCGAATGCGTTCCACCAGTTCGTCGCCGCAACCGCCCACGGCGACCAAGACCGACGCGGCCATGCAGCGCTCGCCCGCGGAGCCGAAACCGGCACTCACGGCGGCGGCGGCGGCCTCGGCAAGATCAGCGTCCGGAAGCACGACCATGTGGTTCTTCGCACCGCCGAGGGCCTGCACGCGTTTGCCTTCGCGCGCGGCGGTCTCGTAGACGTGGCGCGCAATAGCTGTCGAGCCGACGAAGCTCACGGCCGCAATGTCCGGGTGGGTCAGAATTGTGTCCACCGCGACGCGGTCACCATGGACGACGTTGAATACACCGTTGGGCACGCCCGCTTTTGCGACCAATTCCGCGAGCAGCATCGAGGCCGAAGGGTCCTTCTCGGAGGGCTTCAAGACAAATGTATTGCCGGTCGCGATGGCGAGCGGGAACATCCACATCGGCACCATGACCGGGAAGTTGAATGGCGTGATGCCCGCCACGACCCCGAGGGGCTGGCGAATCGAGTGCACGTTGACCCCGGTCGATGCGCTTTCGGTGAACTCGCCCTTCATGAGTTGGGCAATACCACAGGCGTATTCCACGACCTCGAGACCGCGCGCGACTTCCCCCGCCGCATCGCTCTTGACTTTGCCGTGTTCGCTAACAATGAGGTCGGCCAACTCGCTCGAGTGGTTGGCTATTAAAGACCTTTCGGTAATACACTGATATTGGTGGTAGACATGGGAAACTGTTCTCATGACACCATCCACTCGTTCCAAGACGTCCGTGCCGACAACGACGAGCCGACGCGTGCGCCCGCGCCGGGACTTCGAGGCGTTGACGCAACGACGACTCCGCGCAGGCAAGATGTTCGAGAAGGGTTCATCCCAAGCCGACGTCGCTCGTGAGTTGGGCGTGTCGCGAGAGACCGCTTCGCAGTGGCAGGCCACGTGGCGCGAGCACGGCATCGACGGACTGCGCGGCGCACAGCGCGCCGGGCGCCTGCCTCGACTCAGCGATGAGCAGCTCGTTAAGGTCGAGTTGGCCCTCTCGAAGGGACCCACGCGTAACGGCTTTGCGACCGAGCTGTGGACGCTCGCTCGAGTCGCGACGGTGATCGAGAAGGTGACCGGCGTCAGCTATTCGACGACCCAGACGTGGTCGATCCTGCGGACACGTCTCGGCTGGAGCCGTCAGCGTCCCGCGCGAAGGGCCCTTGAGGCTGACCAGGACGCCATCGCGGCCTGGGCCCGAGACCGGTGGCCCGTGGTAAAAAAAACGCCAGACGGCGCCGGGCGTGGATCGTCTTCGAAGACGAGTCGGGCTTCTCGCTCCTCCCCTCGGTGAGGGCCACCTGGGCGCCGCGGGGCCACACCCCCGTGCTCACCCACCATTTCAACTGGAAGCGACTCTCGATGGCGAGTGCTCTCGCCTTCGCCCCCGATGGGTCCGATGCATCCCTCGTCTTTTCTATGCGACCGGGCTCCTTCAACGACGAGGCGCTGATCGAGTTCCTCGGTGAGCTGCACGATCTGATGAAGAGTCAGAAGGTGACGTTGATCTGGGACGGACTGACCTCTCATCGCAGCAAGAAGATGAAGGCGTATCTGAAGACCCAACGCCACTGGCTCGTCACCGAGCGACTCCCGCCCTACGGGCACGACCTCAATCCGGTCGAACAAGTCTGGGGCAATCTGAAGAACCGCGAGCTGGCCAATCTCTGTCCTGACTCCGTGGAAGAGGCGGCGGTGTTCGCCGACGACGGGCTCCTGCGAATCGGCGAGGATACCCGCTTGTGCTTCTCATTCCTAAAGCACTGCGGTCTTTCGTTATGACCAGAGTGTCAGTGTATTACCGAAAGGTCTTTAGTCGCGCTCGGAACGCCAACCGCCTCGGCGCAGCGACGGTTTCTAGGTGCGCACTGCGATTTTCCCGGATTTCTTGGCGGGCGAGGGGGGACTTGAGAATCCGCTGAGGTCCTTTCGGACCCTCGTCCACTTTCCGACTAACCCCCACCCTGTTAGCGGGGTCATTGGTCATGGCGCGAGATGAAAGCGGAATGCGACGTGCGAGGATCGTGGGCGTAGCCGGGTTCGCGCGAGGGGTGGTATGCGATACTTCCTGAATGTCCGCGCTCGAGCCAGGTCCCGCGTCGTTGGTGGGATCACTGCCCGAGGGTACGGTGACCGTGCTCTTTACGGACCTGGTCGCGTCGACACAACTTAACCAGAGCCTGGGCGACGACGTCGCCAACGTTGTTCGCCAGGAGGTTGAACAACTCGCGATGACCTCCATCGAGCGTCACGGGGGTGTCGTGGTCAAGGGCCTCGGCGACGGACTGATGGTCGCGTTCCAGTCCGCCCGCCGGGCGGTGGCGTGTGCGCGGGAGATTCAGTCCAGTCTGCGCGAGCGCAACCGTGAGCGGCCGTCCCGCCAAGCCGTGATGCGCATCGGCCTTCACACCGGAGAGGTCATTGAGGACGACGGCGACCTGCACGGTGAGACCGTGATCATCGCCAAGCGCATCGAGGGTCTGGCGCCACCGGGCGGCATCTTCGCCTCAGAGACGGTTCATGGAGTCTTGGGAACGGCGCGCGCCGAGCTGATCGATCGCGGCGAGTTCGAGTTGAAGGGCATCGAGGAGCCCTGGCGGCTCTTCGAGGTGCCGCTTGTCGAGGCCCCGGACCTTCGGGTGCTGAGGGACTCCGAACGCTCGCCTTACGTCGGACGCGTCCGCGAGCAGGAGATCTTCGCCGACTTGGTGGCCCGGACTCGGGAGGGTCGCGGCGCCATGGTGCTTGTCTCGGGCGAGGCCGGCGTCGGCAAGAGCCGCTTCGTGAGCGAGGGCGCGTCGCTTGCCCGGGAGTACCAGATGTCGGTGCTCGAGGGTCACTGCATCGAGATGGACACGCCGCCGCCCTACCAGCCGCTCGTCGAGCAGCTCGACCAGGTCGCCCGGGGCCTCTCTTCGGAGGACTTCCGTGAGGTGCTGGGAGAGAACGCGGCTGAGGTGGCCCGACTCATGCCTGAGATCCTGCGCCTTTACGACGACGTCGGCGAGTCGCCCACGTTGCCGCCTGATCAAGAGCGGCGCTACCTCCTGCACGCCTTCTGTCGATTCGTCGAACGCAACGCCCGGCGCCAGCCCCTGGTGTTGTGCTTCGAAGACCTGCACTGGGCGGATGAGTCGAGCCTGCAGCTCATCACTGAGCTCGCCCAGATCGCGAGCGAGTTGCCGCTCCTGCTCGTCGGAACGTACCGACCGGGCGACGTCGGGACCGGCCATCCCTTGTTGAGGGTCCGCGAGGACCTGGCGCGTCGGCGCCTGGCCACCGAGGTCCGCCTGGACGCGTTGAGCGCCAGCGACGTGGCTCACCTGCTGGAGGGCCGAGCGGGACAGCCCCCGCCGACCGAGCTGGTCACCCTCGTCTACGACGAAACCGAGGGCAATCCCTTCTTCGTCGAGGAGATCTTCCTGCACCTCAAGGAGAGGGGCGTCCTCTTCGACGACGCGGGTGGCTGGCGCGAGGGGGTGGCGATCGCCGACACCGAGGTGCCGGCCACCGTACGCCTGGTCATCGAGCGCCGGCTCGAGAGGGTCGGCGCCGACGCCCACCGGGCCCTTACCGCCGCGGCGGTTATCGGACGCCAGGCGAGCCTCGACCTGCTCCTGCTCGTGGCCAGCCTGGATGAGGACCCGCTCCTCGACGCTCTTGAAGAGGCCGAGCACGCCAGCCTCGTCACTTGCCACACCCAGGGCCGCTCGATTGTCTACAACTTTGTCCATGAGCAGATTCGTCAGACCCTGCTGGCCAACCAGTCGGGTCCGCGCCGTCAGCGACTCCACGCCCGTGTCGCCGACGCGCTCGAAGAGGTCTGGGGAGCCGACGCGGGCGAGCACGCCGCCGACATCGCCCATCATCTGCTGCTTGCGGGTGCTGTGATCGCCCTCGAGAGAACCCTCGATTACCTGGAGATCGCCGCGCGTAACGCTCTGTCGGCGGTCGCGCCCGAAGAAGCTATTCGCCACGTCGACGCGGCGCTCGACCTCCTGGCGGGCGGCGACCCCGGACATCGGGCCACCCTGTTGGCGCTGCGGGCGCGCGCCCACCGGGCTATTCCTCGTATCGACGAGGCGCTGGCGGACCTCACCGCCGCACTGGCCCTGGCCAGCGCCGGCAAGTCCCACGACGAGATCCTTCGCCAGCGAGCCGACTTGTACTTGGATCTCTTCAACGGACCCGCGGCCTCGGCCGACCTTTCGACCGTGCTGGAGCACGTGCGCGCCAGGGGCGACCAGGTCACTGAGCTCCAAACGCTTCTAGCCCTGGGACGCGCGAACTACGTGCGTGCCCTTGATGAACGCGAGTATGCCCTGGTGTCACGCCAGACCTACGAGGCCGCTCACACGCTCGCCGTGGAGCTGGGTGACCCTCGAGCTCAGGTCGAAGCACTCCTTCCGACTCGATGGTTCCGCGACTACTGGACGGACTACCGGGACACGGCGACCGCCAACATCAGAGAGGTGGTGCGCCTCGCCGACCAGGTCGACGACGAGCGGCTCGCCATTGAGATCGAGCTCGCCGCCGTAGAACTCGCAGATAGAGAAGACGTGACGGTTGCGTTCGAGCGTCTCGGCGAGCGGATCGCGGCGCTGCGAGATCCCGTGCGCCTCAAGGAGCACTATTTCTTGATGATGTGGCACTACTACCACCGCGGTCGATTCGACGACTGTGTGGCAGTCTGCGACCTCGGGATCGACCTGGCCCGTCAACTGGGGTCCGCGCCGGTCCAGTACGGATCGATCAAGGCGCTGGCCTTGATCGACGCGGGTCGCTACGACCTCGTCGAGGCCGCGTTGGACGAGGAGGTGACCGACGACGAACACCCCTTCGGCCAGGCCAGCCAGGCCTTCGCGCGGACCCACTTCCTGGCCGGACTCGAGGCGTGGGGTCCCGCGACGACCCAGGCGCTGGACGCCATGCGCCGCGCCGCGGAAGTGTCGCGGGTCTGGATGCAGCGCGGCATCTTGAACGACGCGCTCGTCGTGGGCGCGCACGCCGGCGCCGCCGTGGCCGAGGAGTTGGCCGAGATCGAGAGCATCGCCGCCTTGTCGGGGGTCGTTCCTAGCGCCTGGACGTTGGCCGAGATCGATCTGGCGGCGGGCCGGGCGGACGAGGCACGGGACCGGCTCGTCGGGTATGTCGGGGCGCTCGAAACCGACGACGACCCCCTCGAACTCGCCCACGCCTTCGAGTGCCTCGCTCGGACATTCGTCGATCTCGCCGACTGGGCCAGCGTGCTCGCCGTGGCCGATCGGGGACTGGCGCTCGTCGAGGTGACGGGCCAACGACCGGTGCAGTGGCGCCTGCGCCGATGTCGCGCTGAGGCCCTCGAACACGTGGGGCGGGTCGACGACGCGCGAGTCGAACGGGACCGAGCGGCTGACGAGTTTGCGGCCCTGTCGCGGCTCATCGGCGATGACTCGCTGCGGGCGTGGTTTCTTTCTCAGCCGTGGGCTGTCGCTTCTGGGTAGTCTGGGGCGACCAGAGCGAGCCGGGGGGCGTGATGATGGACTCCGTGGTTCTGTGCGAGGGTGATCCCTCTCAGGTCGCGATGAACACCGTGCGGGTCCAACGTGCTCGCGAGCTCCTCCATTCGCACGTCGAGGGCGGGAATACGCCGACGCTCGTGGCCGTGGTGGCCCGCCACGGCGTGATCGTGCTCGCCGAGGCCATCGGTCAGCGAGGTCCGGGACTGGGGCCAGTAGAGCTCGATGACCCGTTCAACGTGTTCTCGGTGACCAAGCCCTTCACCGCGACCATGGTGATGATGCTCGCCGAGGACGGACTGCTCAGCATCAATCGGCCGGTCGTGGACTACCTGCCCGAGATGACGAGGGAGGGTAACGACCGGATCCTGCTCTCGCACCTGCTCACGCACACGTCGGGCTTCGACGGCGAGACCATCTACCCCGTCATTGTTGAGCGGTTCAAGAGGGGCGAAGTGTCCGTACCTCCTGCGGGTATCGACTTCTACTCGCACGCGATGCTCGACGCCGCGTGGGATGCGCAGCGTTCTTATGACGTCGGGAGCCGGATGGTTTACAGCGGCCACAACTACAGCCTGCTGGGCGAGGTCGTGCGCCGCGTCAGCGGCGAGACCCTCGATGCCTTCTCGCGTCGACGCATCTTCGAGCCCCTCGGCATGGCCAGCACGAGCTTCTGCCTCAGTACGGACCAGGCCGCCCGCCGGGTTCGCCGCGCGCCGGACCTTCCGGGCGGCCAGCCCTACGACGAGGATGGGTGGCCCCACTCCGAGGCTCCCGAGTGGGAGTGCCTGCAAGGCGGAAGCAACGGGCTCAAGACGAGCACCCGCGACCTGGCGGTCTTCGCTCAGATGTTCCTTAACGGGGGTCGTTACGGTGACGCGCGCGTCCTCAGCCGCGCGGCGGTGGCCGCGATGACGCGCAACCAGACGTCCGGCGTCCCCGTGGACATCTTTGGCCAGCGTCACCTCGAATCGGGCTGGGGCTACGGCTGGAGCGTCAACGTCGGCGAGAAATGGGCCTACCATGGACTTGACCTCGCGCCCCATGGCACGTTCGGCCACGGTGGGTGGGGTGGCAGTTACTTCGGCGTCGACCCGACGCACGGGCTCGTCTTCGCGACGAACGAACTCGCCACCGGCGTGAACGACTATGGCGAGGCCGCTTCGGTGGTCTTGGACCGTTTCATGAACGTGATGTACTCGAGCCTCGAGGACTGATGCCGACCGGACCTACGACCTCATCAGACATTCGAGCCGAGACGGACCGGAGGGGTGAATCATGAGCGACGTCGACGTGTTGCGCGAGGGAGAACCGAGCGAGGTCGCCATGGACCCGGCCCGCGTAGAGATGGCGCGCCAACTGCTGCGCTCGCACGTCGAGGACGGGAGTACGCCGACACTCGTGGCCGTGGTGGCCCGTCACGGAGTGATCGTGCTCGCCGAAGCCCTAGGTCAGCGCGGTCCTGGGATGGGGCCGGTCCAACTTGATGACCCCACCAACGTGGCGTCGATTTCCAAATCGATCACTGCCGCACTCGTAATGATGTTTGCTGAGGACGGTGTGTTGAGCATCAACCGGCCCGTCGTCGACTATCTGCCCGACATGCCCCGTGAGGGCAACGACCGGATCCTGCTCTCGCACCTGCTCACCCACACGTCGGGTTTTGACAGCGAGGTCCTGAAGGCGGCCTCAATGGAGCGAGTCAAGAGCGGGGAGTATTCGCCGTGTCCCGAGGGCGTCGACCTCATGACGCATCTCATGTTGGTGACGAACTGGGACACCCCGCGCAGTTGGGACGTGGGCAGCCGGATGAACTACTGCAACTTGAACTTCTCCCTGCTGGGCGAGGTGTTGCGTCGCGTCAGCGGCGCGTCGCTGGACGCACTCGCGCGACGCCGGCTCTTCGAGCCCCTCGGCATGGTGAACTCGGGATTCGTCCTCGACGACGCACAGGCCCGGCGGCGAATCCGGCGAGGGACCGACGTTCCTGGCGGCCAGGCGCTCATCTTTGATGACTACTGGCTACCGGGATTTGAGACTCCGGAGTTCGCGGAGATGCAAGACGGCGCGGGCGGTCTCAAGACCAGCGCCAGTGACGTCGCGATCTTTGGCCAGATGCTGCTCAACGCTGGGCGTTACGGTGAGGCGAAGGTCCTTAGCGCGGCGTCCGTGGCTGCAATGATGCGCAACCAGACACCCGGTATTCCCGTGGACATCTTTGGCCAGTACCACCCCGAGTCGGGCTGGGGGTACGGCCTGAGTGTCAACGTCGGCGAGAAGTGGGCCCACTGGCGGGGTGGGCTCAACTCGATTGGCAGTGTCGGGCACGGCGGCTCGGGCGGCAGCATCTTTAGCATCGACCCGGTCACGGGCGTCAACATCGTGGTGCTCGAGATCGCGACGCGGATGAACGAGTACGGCGAGGCGCCCTCGTGCGTGGCCGACCGCTTCGAGAGTGTGATCTACTCCTCACTCGTGGACTGACTGAGCCGTCACTCTCAATGGGTCGCTCCGGTTCGGGTTGGCGACAGGGGCGCGCAGGCGAAGGCGCCGAGTGGTGGGCGAGGGGGGACTGCACCCCCTCCAGAGGTCCTTTTGGACCCCTCGACCACATCCGGACGAACACGCACCCTTTTGGGGTGTGGGTTGGTCATCTGCTTAATTTAGCGAGGACGAATTGTTGGCGCCATTCGTATGTGGGCTTCGGCTGAAACAACTCCGAGTCATTGTCTATTTGGCAGTGATCTCAGGAGAGTCGCTTGAGCTGATCATGGAGATCGCGGAGCATCTCTCTAATTTCGCGAGCCGACGTCAGGTCGTTTTTGTCTAACCGGTCTCCTAGAGCGTTTACCAGATGCTGCCCCTCAAGTTCGAAAAGAGCCAGTTCGACAGAATTGGCTGACGGCGCTTCGCTGGGAGTCGCGCTCGTCTGGGATTGATGAATCGGTACGTCGTAATGCCGTCGTTCCGGACGACGACCCTGACCTTTGAGGGCCATACGGACCAAACTCTCGAACCGGAAGATGGTGGATTTGGATCTCCCCCGATGTATGTCGGCCAGCAACCCAACCGCACAACTACCCCCGCATTCAATGGCTGCGACCACGTCTGATCCCATTCGGCTTTCTATGACATTAAGCAGGGATGTATCGCCGGCAACTATGCGCCGAAGTACAAGAGTCCCTTGGCCGTCTTGCACCATACCGAGTGCGGTCAAAGAAGCACGGATTTGCGCCCAAGTCCGACTATCAGTTGTGGGGGGACAGACCAGTGGCTTCAAGAGGTCTTCTCGCCCGAGAGATTTGAGGTAAGACATCAATGACGCAAAGGTTGCTTGAGGTATGCGGAGCAACGGCTCTGGCGTGGGCACCCGTAGTTGATCTTCCTGCATCGACATGGTGCCTAATTCTACGTAAGTTAGGCCAATTACGGCGAGCGAAGCGTAATAATTGGCCCTGAAAGGGCTTCTAACCCGCTAAAATACATCGTCATGCCCAACTAAGCAGCATGCGAACTTACGTGAAAGAATGGTAGAATTACGTGTATGTTATTTGGGAGGTTGCCGTAATGCGGATTCGAATGCAGTGGACGAAGCGCCTTAGACGCCTGTACCGTGGAAAGATGTCTGCCCGCGACGAACACTTGAAGATGGAGCAGGCATTTGTTGAGTGCGCTGGGCAGTGGGTGGCTGTTGATCGAGAGACCGGGGATGTCATTGCCGCTCGCAGCACTCCTTACGATCTCTCCGCGTATATAAAGTCCGCCGGGATTCGCAGTGTGGACATAGTTAGGGCGCCATCTGAGCAAGAGCCTGAAATGGTTGGATTCGGCTGAAAAGTGAGTCGGCTAGGTCGATTAGACCGCTGAATGCCTTGGATTATGCGTGACAATTCCTGCTCTTCCTTGGCGATATCCCTTCCAGGTAGACGCACCACGTCTGCGACCAATTCTTCGGCCGATTGTGAGCGCCCAACTTAGAGGCGCTGATTCGAGCACTCCATTTAAGGCTCTCGTTGATTCGGGTTCCGAGCACGTTTTGGCCGCCCCCTGGCTGGTCTCGGACGCTGGTGTTGATTTGCGGAATCCAAAATACAGTCTTCGGCTCGGAATTGGCGGTGAAAATCCGCTGGTGAATTTCACGGACCTTAAAATTCGACTGCTTCATCCGCAGGGGGACGATGATCATTTCATCGAGTGGGAGACCGAGGTTGGTTTTCCTGAGCATTGGCGGGCACCTTGGCCAATGCTGCTCGGACAACATGGATTTTTTGATCAATTTACGGTGTCAATGCATCGTGCTGCGGCACTGACGGTGATCGAAGAATGGGGTACGTTCGATCAGCGTTTTGGTATAGAAGTTCGCGAGTCCGATGATCACACGAGGCGTAACCCACAATAATTCATTGAAGTTAGCGCTTTAGTCGAATCCGGCAGAAGATGAAATTAAACCCAATCGCCGTATTCGATTTCCCTGTTAAGAGCCGTATCCCAATCGATCGGCCATCCGTTTGTGTCGTAGCCGTTGGGTGTCGCGGTGAAATCGAACTCGTACCGAAAGTATTTTCCGTCATCGGGGCGCTGAAACCTCAATAAGCCCGTGCACATAGCGCCAGCTTGCACGTCTTTCCATGTCAAGTCGGGCATATCAGGAAGAGGAACCTCAACAGATTTACCCCCCTGCAAAATATGACTCGTCACCGTCCACGTCGTCGCCGGATCTGGACCGCGACCATTTACAGATATTGAAGCCTTTACAAGTTCAATGCGAATAGGGAACGCCGCCGTGTTTTCCATGACGGCATAGAACCGATAGTTGCGGTTACCTTTGACCGCCGATGGCGAATGTCCGGCCTTGGCGTGGACCAGTCCGAGGGAGTACTTCGTCTCGTCGTCCGCCGAAGTGTCCGATGTCTTTCGCTTACTCAGTTGAAGTCTTAAGACATCTCTTTGTTCCTTTGAAGCGACAATGAAAGCGATAAGCCCAAACAGGAGGGCGACGGCGACGAGAGTAACTACGCCTGCAACAACTCCGGCTTCGATCCGTGTGTGAAGTGGTGACCCTGTTTTGGGAGTAACCGTCGCATTAACTACAGCCGCAGCGAGGGGGAAGACTACGAAGCCCGCTAGGACTCCGCGTAGGTGGTCGTAGCGCGTGCGTTTGTACGCCCATAAAATGCCCCCTTATTGGGGTCCAGTTTTGGGCGCTCAGCCATTGAAAACACCTTAGGAGAGGCGATTGTGAAGAGTCTTGAATACAACTATTCTCGCGTTGGTGGTGTAACGGCCAATAGGCCCCTGCGTCGTGGGCGAGGGGGGACTGGGTCACCCCCAGAGGTCCTTTTGGACCCCTAGACCACATCCGGACGAACACGCACCCTTTTGGGCTGTGGGTTTGTCGTGGCAGTGACGTTACATCATTCATTCGGCAAAGCGCAGCGAAAGGGGGAACGCGCAAATTCGCAACTGGGAACCGGCCGGCTCAGTTCGATCTCGCCGCCCCGCGGACCTTGTTGCCTCCGTGGCGTCCCAGGAAATCGAGGATGCGCCACAGGCGATCCTCATTCTGCGACGGCGGTGCACCGAAGGGGCCCACGGCCAGGTGTGAACCGCCCGGATACCGGACGTACTCCACCTTCTTGCCCATCAACTTGAGGGTGGTGTAGAACTCGTCGGACTGTGACGGTGGCGTACGCAAGTCCCCCTCGCTGACGTGAAGGAGTACCGGGGTGGTGACTTTTCGAGCGTGGGTGATCGGAGAGCGCTCCCGGTAGAGGGCCGTCGCACGCCAGGGGTCGCCGCCGACGGTCTCGGCCAGCCACGCTCCGCTGTCGCTGGTTCCGTACTCGGAAAAGAGATTGATCACCGGTGCACCGATGATCGCGGCCTTGAACCGGTTGGTCTGGCCGACGATGAATGATGACATATAACCGCCGTAGGAGTAGCCCCCGACGAAAAGGCGCCGCTCGTCGACGCGGCCGCGCCGGAGGGCGTCGCCGACGCAGGCCATCAGATCGTGGTAATCCTCACCGCCCCAGTCGCCGTTGACCGCAAGGGCGAATTCCTCGCCGTAACTGGTCGAACCCCGGGGGTTGGGAAGGATGACCGTGTACCCCGCCGCGACCAGAGTCTGGTAGTAGGGAAAGAGCCCGGAGTGCGGGTTTATTCCGTGGGGACCGCCGTGGATTTCGAGATAGAGCGGGGTCTTGCCGTTCCTGCGTCCCGGTGAGGTGCGCTTTGGTGCCATCTCGAAATACTCGATCTCGAGGCCGTCGCGGGACTTGACGCGCCGTCGGCGTGTCCCTGTCAGCTCCACCACGGCGAGCAACTCGTCGCTGGCTCGGCTGATCCGCGTCGGGGTGACTGACGCGTCGTCGAGCGCTCGGACGAACACTTCGTCAGGTGTGTCAACCCAGCCCGCGGTGTAGGCGAGGAGTCGTTGTCCCCGACTTCGGAAGAGCGAGAATCCGGTGACCCGCGTATCACCGTCGACGAGGGCTGATCCGCTGCGGCGCCCTATCCGGGCTCGCACGACGATTATCGACCCGCGGTCGACGATGCCAAAAAGTAGTTCGCTGGGCGAGAGCCAGGTGAAGGGAATCCTCTCGAACACGGGCCGGTCAAGGTCTGGCGCCACCCGCACCGGCTCGCCTCCCCGCTGCACGTCGAAAACGAGTAGCTGGTGGTGCCGTCCCGCCATCTGACTGACCTGGGGGACTGCGGCCACCGCGACGCGCCCTCCATCGGGGGAGAACCTAGGAGTGCAGGGCTCACCGAGCGCGCCCGAGAGCCGCTGAACCCGTCCACCCGCTGCCGGGACTATCCAGACCTTCCCGCGCCAGAAGACGTCATTGCGTCGGCGCGATCGGTCGGTCACAAAGACGATCTTCTTCCCATCAGGCGACCAACTCGGCTGTTGGTGGTCGTAGTCGCCC
This sequence comes from Acidimicrobiales bacterium, assembly GCA_035533675.1. GTDB lineage: Bacteria > Actinomycetota > Acidimicrobiia > Acidimicrobiales > Bog-793 > CAIVND01. The sequence goes on from DATLTI010000228.1 coordinate 42,556, forward strand.
GAAGTGATCTGACGGACGAATCGAGTGGCGACGTGGCAAACAAAGAGATGGGTGCGCCCGTCGATCCAGCCGCGCCCGTCGAACCGGTTGAACGCGCCGCGCATGACGCGCGGCGCGTTGGTTACCTTCGGATCCTTCGTCGCCGGATCGGGCAGACCCACCGAGACCACCAGAACGATCTCTTTCCCGTCAGGCGACCATTCGTACCAGCTGACTGGCCCGGGGGTATCCACCTTCGTGGCGCTGCCGCCGCCGAGCGGAGCGAGGAAGAGGGACGGGGGTCCGTCGTCGGCGGACAGGTACGCCAGGTACCGTCCGTCGGGTGACCATCGCGGCGAGAGGTCGTGGGGACCATTGGTGAATTGGCGAGGCTCATCGGACCCGTCGCTGGCAGCGACCATGACCTTCGAGACTGGGGAGTCCTTGTCAAGATCGAAGGACATTTCGGTCCAAGCCACTCGTTCCCCGTCGGATGAGATCTGGGGGTCCGAGACCCCTCTGGTCAGCTTGAGGTCGTCAGGCCTCATTGGGCGTCGCACCATACTGTCAAGTCCCTTCTCTTCGGCCGAAGTCGGCACAATAGGAAATTGTGTCACCTTCGCGCACGCTTCGCTCGGCCGACTCCGCGCAGGGGCACTGGTGTAGACAGCGTACGAAGAAGTTGACACTTGATCCGCGCGAGGTCTACCGCCGCGACGGCGACGTCGATCGTGTTTCGGGGACGGTATTGGACGGGCGATTGAGAAGGGGGCTCTCGTCGGCGGGATCACTTCGGGCATGGACAGCGGTCAGTTGAAGAAACGCGTTCTTGGTTTCCTCGACCGGAAGGAGGTCAGGGATCTCGACGACTGTGTGGAAAGGACTTCCGCAACTGCGAAAGGGCGCCGGCCGCCTCCGGTCAAAGTGAGGAAGGCGACCACGAAGGTTGCGACTAGTCCCGTTTGGAGAACGCCTCCGTGGTCGTGGGCGAGGGGGGACTTGAACCCCCACATCCTTTCGGACACAGGCACCTGAAGCCTGCGCGTCTGCCAATTTCGCCACTCGCCCTGAGACCACGCCACAATAGTCCAGGCGTTTCGGGACTCTTTCGACGCCCTTAACTACGAGGGACCGACCGGTACAGTTAGAGGTGCCATGGTTCTTAAGAGTGTCGAAAACCGCCTTGAGCGTATCTTTGAGCGAACATTTTCGCGACCCTTCAAGAGCGCACTGCAGCCGAT
>DATLTI010000229.1:0-4318 GCA_035533675.1 Acidimicrobiales bacterium
CCAGTATGGATATGACGTGCGATGTGAGGTCGTTGGCGAACTCGGGGTCGTGTCACTTGATCCGCCGCAGTCCACCGCGACAATGATGACGCGCGACCATGCCGGCGGAGTGCCACCAGACTGGAAGGTGCGTTTTGGAGACGCTTATCTCGTCGAGCTTCAAGACTGGATCGACGGACTTGGCCAAGGTGTGGTCGCAGGACCGAGCTCGTGGGATGGTTACTGCGCGACAGCGGTCTCCCAGTGCTGCGTGCGCTCACTTGGCTCTGGACATCGAGAGACAGTGGATCTCATCGATAGGCCAGCGTTCTATATCTAGCCGGTGGACTGTTGTGAGCGTAGCCGCATTGACCATCCTTGCTCCGGATCCCGGAGTGATTGTTCATCACGGCGTCTTGAGAAGATACATACTTAACATCAGTCGAGATCTGTGCGACTGATCAGGAGGTTGTGCTGGTGAGGCTGGGGGACATGGGTGTGAGGACTCTATGCACGATCTCTTTGCGCGTGACAGTTCGGTTTTTCGCGCCGTTGATCACTATTGCGAGCACGGCGAAATGACGAAACTCGACAGCAACGAAATTGCCTCGGCAATGCGCGCGGCTGAAGAGCTTGCTCGATATGCGAGTGAACGCATCATTGTGCACCGACCCGGAGCTGGGGAGGTTTGGACCAAGGTCAATGAAGCCGATTGGGTTACCGCAGTTGATCTCGAGATCGAGCAGCATGTACGTGATGAGCTGCGCCGCTGGTTTCCTCAGTACGGAATTGTCGGGGAGGAATTCGGAGCACTTAATTCGACTAATGCGGAAGAATGTCGATGGTTCTGTGACCCGATCGATGGCACCACCAATTTCGTCCATGGTCTTCCCTGGTCATCATTCAGTCTTGCACTAGCCGATGAAGACGGTCTTGTGATCGGTGTTGTCTGTGACCCTTATCGCAATGAGCTGTATAGCGCAGTTCGTGGAGGGGGAGCCAAGCTAAACGGATTTCCGATTCAGTGTTCGAACGCGGCGAGTCTTGTCGGCGGTATCGTGTTGAGTGAGCAGATCGGCGCACGGTCTTGGGATGGAATGCTTGAGATGGTTCGCCTGCTTGGGGACTTGCAGTGCGTTACGCACTTCATGGGTTCGTCGGCCTTGGCGCTCGCGAACTTCGGCGCGGGAAGGGCCTCGGCGGTGGCCCTTGGTGCGGCCAACCCAATTGATGTCGCCGCCGGACTTATTATTGCCCGCGAGTCAGGTGGTCTCGCGAAAGGCGCACCGGGTCTTGACGCCGTTCTTACCGTTGATAGCTCGCTGAATCACGCTGCGCTGATTGTTGGGGTGCGAGATTCGATTGGTGACCTTGCACAGATTCTTTCTTGAAGGGCGCTGCCAGCTTAATCGTCGGTCGTGAGTTTTCTATCAGGAGGGCCAGCGAGTTCTATGGATGACTGTTTTTGCAGGTGAATTTAGGTCGTGCGATTGATCTCGGGCCGTGCTAGACAGATGACAGGTGATCACGTAATGGGACACGACTTGCTGGAGTTGATCGGCGAGGGCCTCGCGTATCGACGGCTTTCAACGAGGGCGGAGACAAAGCGCAACGAATGCGTTGTCGTTTACAGTGCGTGGCGTGCGAATACCACAAGCGAAAGGAAAAGCGATGAGACCTAGGAGTCTATTAATAACGACTGGTGCTGTCGTGAGCTGTTTCAGCATTGCGCTGAGCCTCGGGGTTGGCGCCAGCGCCTCAACTCTTGCCCAGCGCCACGCGGCTACCGCCAAAGGTGTGATCAAGAATCCATATCCGTCGAGTCTTCGTGGCAGTTTTGCTTTCTATTCCGGCGGGGACACAAATGTGGCGAGTCTCTGGCAGAACGTCTTGATTCCCGCGTTTCATAATTCCTATCCGCACATCAATATCAATTATGTGCTCTCTGTACATGGCGTCAATGACGTGACCACGCTTGCTCGGGTTGCAATCGCGGTCAAGGACAAGATTCCGAGTGGTTTTGCGCTTCTTGAGTCTGCGACGAATGCAGTTGAAGTAGCCGCCCGTGGTAATCTATTCATACCGGTGACGCTGAAGAACGTTCCGGACTCGGTCAATGTTCCCAAGAGTACGATGCAAGTTGTCAAGTACGACGCGGTGCCATATCGAGGCTCGAAGGTCGTGTTGGCCTATAATTCGGCGACGGTATCGAATCCACCTAAGACGATTGGGCAGCTCATCAGCTGGATCGAGGCTAATCCCGGAAAGTTTGCTTATTGCAACCCATCGGGTGGTGGCTCGGGTGCATACTTTGTTGAGGCCGTTTTGAACCAGTACCTCTCTGCCTCGGCGGTGAACACGCTGGCCTTTACCCAGGACACCTCTCTTGAGGCGGGCTGGTCTACTGGAATGGCCCTGCTGCACAAGCTCAACACCTCTGTATACGGCGGAGGCACCTATCCGACCGGAAACACACAGGTGCTGTCGCTGTTGGAGTCGGGCGCGGCGCAGATGGCGACGGTGTGGTCCGACCAGAGTACGGCGGCGCTTCGGGCTGGTCAGCTGCCGAGCACGACCAAGCTCGTTGATCTCACCCCTGCGTTTGCGGGTAGCCCGGTGTACCTTGGCGTTCCTCGGTACACTCCGAAGAATCAGGTACGCCTCGTTGACGCCTTCTTGAACTTCATTCTGTCGGTTCCTCAGCAGGCGAAGGTCGTCAAGGTGCTTGCTGGATTTCCGGCGATCAACGTCAGCGTCATGACCAAGTCGGTAAAGACTGCCTTTAGCTCTCTTGGAGAGAGCGAGTCTCTACCCTATGCAGCTGCTGTCAACTCCGACATGGAGCGCGTCTGGCAGCAGGACGTACCGTAGGTCATCGAGTAAAGACGACGCGCGATGTCAAGGCAGTCGGTTGACGCACGCGCCGTCGCGGTAGAAAATTCCATAACTTCAAACGTGTCGTTGGCAAAAGAGCCTACCCGACACGTTCGCAGGCGGTTGCGATCGGAGGGAAAGCGAGGCGGACTAGCGTCCTTACTCGCTTTCCTTCCGTTCATTTTTCTAGCCGTTTTTGGCGGGATTCCGATCATCCTTAGCCTTTTGTTGATGCTTGGTCATTTCGGCGGACCGAACTCAGCGGTATCTCAACTCGGTCAGGGAGAGATCCCCGGGCACGGAGTTGGTACGCTCGGCGCGATTACTCAGATGTTTGAGAATCATGCGTACCAGCAGAACATAATCGCTACCGTCATCGTCTTTATGATCTCGGGCGTCGTGGTTCTCGCGATCGCAGCGACCCTGACGCTGTGGCAGCGGCTCCGACCGAGCCGGGCAATGTCGGCTCTGCAGTTTCTCGCCGTCGTGCCACTGTTTATTCCTGTTGTGATTGCCAGTTTCACACTATGGACATTTTGGGGTGACCGAGGATTTACCAATAGTTCAGCGGCGCTGCTCGGAGTATCGCATTCGCTGATCTTTAGCGGAAAGCTTCAGGGCGTCGTTCTCGCAGAGGTGTGGGTGAGCTTGCCCTTCGCAGTTTTGTTGATGCGAGCCGGTGTATCGACACTTGGTGATAGTTCGCTCGACGCTGCCCGGGACGCAGGTGCCGGTTTATTGACGGTTGCTTTGCGCATTGCTCTGCCGCAGTTGCGAAAGGAGTGCATTGTCGTCTTTTGTTTCACTGCGGTCGGAGTACTCGGCAGTTTCACCGTGCCCTATATTGTCGGGCCCTCAAGCCCGTTGATGCTGGGCGTCGACGCGGTAAATACCTTCAGTGATTACAACCAGCCACAGCAGGCCTCGGTCATTGGCTTCACGATCTTTGCCCTCGCTGGCCTGATCGGAGCGATCTATGCCATTGGATCAAGGAGTCGCCATGTCCATCACTAGTTGGACCTCTCGTTCGGCTGCTCGGCCAGCGACTGGTGTGTTAAAGGTTCTCGTACGCGCGCTCGAGGCGATCCTGTTTCTTGCCGCGGTGTTTTTCATCGTCGTTCCGCTCGCGTGGCTGATATTGCTCGCCTTTGCCAAAGGTTTCAGCTTTCCCTCGCTGATACCAACCTCATTCACGCTGGCGTGGTGGCACACGGTGTTGAGCTCGCCTGGACTCGTGCACTCGGTCATCTTGTCGGTGACCATTACTCCGATCGTCGTCGCGTTTTCAAGTCTCATCTGTCTACCTGCTGCGTACGCGATTGGACGGTTTGAATTTCCTGGAAAGCGCCTCGTTTTGTTGAGTGTCTTCTCGATCAATGCCTTCCCTCGCATATCGCTTTACATCGCGATGATCCCGATGCTGTTCGCGCTGAACCTGATGGGCACGATCATCGGCGTTGTTGTC
>DATLTI010000230.1:0-1466 GCA_035533675.1 Acidimicrobiales bacterium
GTAATCAAACTTCTAAGAGCGTCCGAAAGCTCGGCAACGCGATCTCCACTGGTTCCAAATGCCTCGCGGTGCACACGGGTTACCGCGTGTCTATCGTCCACGTTCTCGACTCTGACCTCCATAGCACCCGACACTACCTAAGGTGCGACTTCGCTACTTCGTGCAGGTTTGGGTCGGTCTTCAGTTCCTGGCAGCGGGACTCTCTAGCCGAGCCGAGCCGAGCCGACCATTAGGTTGCATTCTTGTTGCGTCGGCCCCCCACGCTGAAGGACGTGCTCTCGACGCCAGGATGACCCTCCCGGTAATCACCCAATGGTGGAATAATGGTGGTAATGCTGAACATTGCGCTCCGATTAGTCAAAGAATCGGACCTCGATGTCATCTTCGAGCAGATGCGCGATCCAGTGTCAGTCCAGATGGCAGCATTCACGGCCGAAGATCCGAACGACCGGACGGCTTTCAACTCCCACATGGCCAGAGTACTGAATTCGCCTGACGTCAATCACCGAGCCATCACCAGTGACGGCCGCCTGGTCGGTACGATTGCGAGTTTCATTCTCGAAGGAGTAACAGAGGTGACCTACTGGATTGGCCGCCCATACTGGGGCCACGGTTTCGCAAGCCGCTCGCTGGAACTGTTACTACAAGACGTTCACGTAAGACCGATCCGCGCTCGAGTCGCCTCTGACAACGCCGGATCATTACGCGTCCTACAAAAGGCAGGCTTCAAGACTGTCGGCACTGAAGTGTCATACGCTCCTGCCAGGAGTGCAGAGATTGAAGAGACGATCCTAGAACTGTCCTAGCGACAGATCGAGGTCGCCCCACGTCTTAGGGTAGCGGTCGTCACATGCACAGGGCAGCACCAGCTACTCGGAGCGTGTAGATCTCAGTCCTTTGACACGAACCGCGAACGTCTAGCCTCCAGTGCGAGGTTGCAAAACAGTCACGTTGGGCCTCCGACACCAAGAATCTACGAGCGCATCAATCCGGTGGTCTACAATTTGTCCGAGCACGTGCCTGCCCTCGGTCGCGTCGACGACCTGCATGACGACCGTGCGAAGTGAACAACCGCGCCGCCATTAAGTGGATCGAGGCCGTGCTTGATGAGTCGCACTTCATCAAACGGCTCGATTCATTCGCCGTCGACTGAATCGCGGGGCCGCATGGCTGCGATCATCGCGAGAATCGCCGGATTCGCGTTGATTGGTACGAGACGTGACGAAGGATTTTCTTGAGCCCACACTCTGAAGAGTTGGTCGGCGAAGCCTTGCCCTATCTCCGATATTCCGGCGAAGTCGAGTTCAATTTCTTCAAAGCCTTCAAGACGAGTCCCTATCGCTTTGGCCTCAGTGCGCGACACGAAACTGCCGCCGTGCTCTTTGAAAAGGTCGACGTGGATCGTTGTCTTGTCATATCGCCCCGTTGCTGGATTAGAAAGTTTGGCGTACACGTCGCGAGGCGCG
>DATLTI010000231.1:0-28991 GCA_035533675.1 Acidimicrobiales bacterium
CGTGCAATACTCCTTGATGACCCGCTCATTGAACTCAGCGTGTTCCACATCAATTCCAGCGTGTTCCTTGCGATTCAAGAGCGCCTCTTCAATGTGCGGCATTCCCCATTTCCGAAAGGTCTCTGCATCCTTGTCAATCGCTTCCATCTGCTGATCGGCATAGAGACGGTTCTCTCCCTCGCCCACGAGCCCGCTTCCGATCGCGACTGGAAACGAGTAATAGCGGTCCCGGCTGACATGCCAGCCTCTCCAGATCAACACTCCTGGATCGGCATCTGATCTTTCTGCGGCCTCGATCTCTTCGGCCGTAAGTCCAAACGACTGCGACTCCCATTTGGCGAGCAACGGATGGCTGACCTTCGTTCCCCCAACAGCCACCTCACCACCCTCGTCAACGAGCTTGCGCAGCTGCTTCCGGCGCATCGCCTTGTCCGTGCAATTTATATAACGCTCACCCTCGAATCGGTGGTTGATATCCCCACCCGAGTGCGAACGGAGCTTCGACGCAGCAAGCCCAGGAAGCTCATCCCTGCTCTGGATCGTCTTGATCCGATAGGGATACGTCTTGTAATGATTCTGACGAATCGCCTCAAGTGAGTTAACCAGGTCATCCGGAGTCAATACTTCGGACTTGGTATCGGTTGCTGTCATATGGGCCTCCCATGGCCACCACGTAGGCTCTGATCCCGCGCACCACATTGCTTGTAGGACAAAACCCAGCTGGAGATCTCTTCTCGACCCTAGACGCAACAGCCCCATAATCGCCAACATGCGGCTTTACCGGCGCATAATTCCCGGGTCCCAAGCGGCGCTAACATCGCACGACGACGCGATCGGAAATGGGAATGGCTGAACGACTACGGGCGGGAACTATCGATGAATTTGCGTCAAAGGGCCATCTCATCGTCAAGATTGGTCGTGATGAGATCTGTGTCGTCAGTGATGGTGAACGGTTCTACGCCATCGAGGACAGCTGTTCGCACATGGGCAGTCAGATCCATCGGGGCGAGATCAAGGATGGATATATCATCTGTCCCTGGCATCGGGCGCGTTTCGTTTTGGCAACTGGGAAAAGCCTCGATCTCTACGCGTCAGACATCAAGAGCTATCGCGTGATCGTGGAAGACGGAGTTGTCTTTGTCGACGCTGATCCAATCTCAAGCGAGCCTGCTGTCTAACTCTCCCGCCGGCTACTGCCAGATCGCGAACGCCATGCCTGTTCCCGTTCCTGCCGGCGACCGATATCCCGGGATGTAATCGATCACCTGCATTTTCAGGTGCTCAAGCGCTCCACCAGCCGTAACCCAATTGAGGACCTCCGAGGTGCCAGAACGAAAGAAAGAGCGGGACAATCTGGCGATCGAATCGGTATCGTGCATGCCGATCGCTCTCAAAACCTCTTGATCAAATTCTTCAAGGACCACAAAGTGGCTCAATCCACCGCTACCGACAATCGCCACCCGCAGATCCTCATCAAAGGCATCAACCGCCCGCCTTATTGCCTGTCCTAGCTTGTAACTACGCAACGGTGAGAGCACGTTTGGCGGAATATAGGTATTAAGAAAAATTGGAACAAATGGAATAGCTGCATCGAGTTCAAGGCGATAGCGCACAAAGTTGAACGCGTGGCCAATGGAGGTTCCCGGTTTCTGCTGCTTCACGCGGGTGACATCGAAATCGCCCAATGAAAGCTGTGCAGTAAGGTGCTCCGCGAGAGCCGCATGTACCAGATGCTCATAGCCACTCTCGCTGTGACTTGCCCAGTGAGACTGGCGCATCCCCGCGCTGAGGCCCGCGAGCATTTGACTCGAAGTCGGGATGTCCCTCGCGATCTCTGCTGTGAATATCCCAATAGCTGGGATGCCCTCTGGACCAAAGAACTCGTTTTGGTCATCACCGACAACAATCACGACATCGGGTCGAACATCTCTCAACTGCGTTGCAAGCAAGTTCAGCCCAAGTTGTGCTCGATCATGCTTGCGTCGATATTCATAGAGGTTGAGCTGTCCGAGAACTGACGACGGGGTCTCGCAAATGAGCTCCTCGTAGCTATGAACTTCGCCGTCATGTCCGATGAGCTGGGGATTACGAAGATCACGTCTCGCATGGTCTTCCCAGAGTTCGGGATCCATGGTCATCTGTGGCGTATGTGAGGTACCAATTCCAAGAACGATCTGTGCCACGCTTCTCCCCCAGCCAAACGACGCCTTGCTTAACGCGACTGCCATCCCTATCTTAAAATAGCGGTTTCGTCGAATCGGTCCCTTAACTAACCACGAGAACGGACCTCTTTTGGAGAAACGACGCCCGCTAGCCTTTGGGAATCATGAAAGCCGACGCGAGCGCAACAAGGCTCTTCGAGATGACACCTCATATCGCGCAAAAGGTCAGACGTTCAGAGGCGGTGGATTTGTTCGCAATTGGCGCAGAAGAGACTTTGTTGAGCTATTCCAAGGCTCCATTTCCATGGAGATATCTCACCGCGAGCACTGAAAACCGATGAGCAGACAAGATCTTCCGGCACCAGAGGAGAAGACGGATTTCATTCGCTCAATGTTTGATTCCATCGCTCATCGCTACGATCTCGTCAATCGGCTCATAACGCTTGGACTCGATCGTCGCTGGCGTCAGCGAGCCGTTACAAATCTTGGACTCGCCCGAGGATCACTCGTACTCGATATTGGTTGTGGAACTGGCGACCTCACGCGCGAGGCTTCACGCGCGGAGCTCATCTGCTTTGGAATCGATCTCTCTTACGAAATGCTTGTTGCAGCGCGGGCAATTCATGCCCCGCTCATCGAGGCAGATGCAGAGGCCCTTCCGATCGCTCGCTCATCGATCGATGGCGTTATCTCTGGATTTGCCCTGAGAAATTTCACCGATCCAAGCAAAGTCTTTCAAGAGGTCGCTCGCGTGCTCGTACCGGGAGGTCGCTTTGTTATCCTCGAAGTCGATCGACCGACCAATGCTTTTCTTCGTTTTGGACATCGGATCTGGTTCAACAAGGTAGTCCCAATGATCGGGGCACTTTTCAGCGTTGCCGCTGCGTATCGCTATCTTCCCAAGTCCGTTGCATTTCTCCCGGACACAGCCGAACTTGAGGCGATGCTGAACGCATCTGGCTTTGGCAACATCTCGTACCAGCACCTACAAGGAGGACTGGCGCAGATCATCGTTGCAGTCAGAGAAAGCGAACAACAATGATTCACGGTGCCCCCCTCGACCCACATGAGTTGAGCTCCTCACTCGAGATGCAGTCTCGATGGATCGACCAGGAATACCTCTTCGCAGCTCGTGAGCTCGCGTATCGATCTGGATGTGTCATTGAGCGCGATGGGCTCGGAGTTTTTACCCTCGGGAGCGCTCTCGAGATCAATCTTCCGGGAGGTGTCTCCAAAGAGCCATCGGTGATCTCGAAGGTACTCGAAGCCATTGAGTCACGCTCGCAGCCAAGTGAGTACCGCCCAATAGCTTTGGCAGCACTCCCGTATGACCTCGAGTCACATTGTTCATTTACAGTCGCTGAAATCACCGTTGTTGAGCGCGCGGGAAGCGCCCCTTTTGCCATATTCATCGGTACGCTCGATGTGCTTGATGAGATCGTGAACCGAGATCTCATCAAAGAGATGGCGCGACAAAGGGCTCTCGATGAAGCTGGATCGCCGGAACACTTCTCTCTCGACCCCGTCATCGGTCACGAACAATTCCGCGCCAAGGTCGCCAGCGCGATTGCCGCAATTGCCCAACTCCATCTCCAGAAAGTTGTCCTAGCGAGAGAGGTCGTAATCGGAGCAGACCGTCCGTTTCTCCAGCACGAACTCCTCGGGCGACTCCGCGCGCTACACCCCTCGTGTCTCTCGTTTGCCATTCGCGGTTTCATCGGTGCGACACCGGAACTTCTGCTTCGAAAATCCAGATCTCAATCTGTATCGACACCACTTGCGGGAACAATGGCGCGAAGCGGCGATCCGGAGGAGGACCGCAGGCTCGCACAATCGCTGATGTCTTCTTCCAAGGAGCGCAACGAGCATCAATATGTCGTCGAGGAGATCCACGAAAACTTGAGATTCTTTACGGACCAAGTCCTCGTTCCGGACGAACCGCATATCCTCGAACTCCGAAACGTCGTCCATCTCGCAACCACCATCATCGCCACACAAATCGACTCTGCAACATCCTCGCTCGAGGTCGCGTGCAAACTTCATCCGACACCTGCCATCTGCGGCACTCCACGCGCGGCAGCTGCGAGATACATAGAAGACCATGAGGGCGTTTCGCGCGACCTCTACGCTGGATTGGTGGGATTCACAGACGCGAGTGGCGATGGCGAATGGTGGATTGGCATCCGTTCAGCGATGATTGAAGGCACCACCGCACGCATGCTCGCAGGCGTCGGAATCGTCGCGGACTCGGATCCGGCGGCAGAATTTGCCGAGACCCAGCTCAAGCTCCAGGCGATGCTCGCGGTTCTCGTGAGGCCCTAACGTGAACTGTTAGTGAGGGCGCCGATCAAAAAACAGGCGACGTATGCCCCATTTCGTCACCAGCGCAAGCGCCTCGGTGACGACCGAGGACGACATCTTTGATTCTCCGTTGACACGATCCACAAAGCGGATCGGTACCTCATGAATCGCTGCTCCTGCCTGCTTCGCGCGAAAGGTCATCTCAATCTGAAAGCCATAGCCACTTGCTGTCACAGCATCGAGGTCTATCTTTTTGAGAATCCTCTCGGAATACACACGAAAACCGGCAGTCGAATCCTCTACCCCAAGATCGAGCATCCACTTTGCGTAGAGATTTCCAAAACGTGAAAGCAGACGGCGAGAAAACTTCCAATCAGGAATTGAACCACCCGGGACATAGCGCGAGCCAATGACGAGATCGGCTCCCTCGGTGATCGGTTGAATCAGAGAGGGTAGCGACGCGGGATCGTGGGAAAAGTCGGAATCCATCTCGACGAACGCCTCGTAGCCGCGGTCTATCCCCCAGTGAAAACCCTCAAGATACGCCGGACCAAGTCCATTTTTCTCCGGACGAACGATGACATCAAGAGAACCGAGTTCACCACTCAGCTGCTTGGCAATATCTGCCGTTCCGTCAGGACTTGAATCGTCGACAACCAAAATATTGGCCGCAGGAAGGTTCGCTCTTACCGCACGAAGCATTGCTTCGATATTTGTGCTCTCGTTATAGGTCGGAAGAACAACGAGAATTCGCACGGGGACAAACAATAGCCTCGTCGTCGTTAAGAGTCAGGGAGGGTCGAGGCGTCGCTGCGGATCAAATAACCCCTTGCGGCAAGTTCGCGGAGCAATACCTGGACTGCTCCAGCAGCTGGTAGAGCAAAGACCGCACCGCAGATCGCACCAAAGGTGGATCCGACAATTGCGCCCGTCTCTGCGCCAAGAATGACCGACAAAAGGACCCAAAGCGGGTTCAGTCTGAGCGTCCTTGAGATAATCAGCGGATTGAGGATGTGATTTTCTATCTGCTGATAGGTCAAGAACACGATCAATGTGACTATCCCCGCGGGTACCGAATGCAAAAAGGCAACTCCCACTACGGGAACACCTGCGAGAAGCCCCCCGACGAGAGGCAAAAAGTCAACGAGTGCAGTCCAAATTGCGAGAACACTTGCAAAGGGAACTCCCGTTGCAACAAGCGCAACATATGAAACTATCCCGGCAATAACCGAAGTTGCGAAATTCCCAAGCATGAATCCCGTCACCTGTTTGGTCATCAGATTGAGGATCCGTCGCACGTCAGTTGCCCGATCTGCACGGAACAGACGCAAAAGACCTACGACGATCCTCGGCGCCTCGAGGAGAATGAAAAACGAAAGGAACATAACGGTAATCACGCTGGTAAATCCACTGAGAACTGTCTTTCCAACTGCGAGCGCGGGTTTTCCAAGCTTGGCGACATAGCCTGCGAGCGCGGACGAATGGTTCGCGAAATAACTTGCCAGATGAAATCGCGCAATCAGATGACCGACCGCTCCCTGTCCATTCTGTGCCTCTCGAACAAGAGTTGGAAGTTCATGGGCAAAATGAGTTGCCTGAGTGATCACCGTGTGGAAAAACGTATAACCGAGGCCAAACATGACAACGAGCAATACCAGATAGACAATCATCACCGCAGCGGTTCTGCGCACTCTTTGTCTTGTCAATAAAACGACAGCTGGGTTCAAAAGCGCGGCTATGAAAAAAGAGATCAATACCAGTAAGAGAATCAGACGGAGCCGCCACGCGAGAAGGACAAAAACCCCACCGGTAAAGGTGATCGCCAGGACCTTTAGAGCGATGACGATGACGACGCGCTCGACTGAGCGTGGCCCCCTCGACTCTTTCACCATCGCTTTGCCTCTCTCGTATCTACTATCACCGTTGGCACACAGCCACCACGAAAAGAAGGATCTCAAGCATTTTAGTGATGATTGACTCATGGACGCGGATTGCTCGAATGACTCTTACAAAGGTTCACCTGCTGACCGAAAAGTCATGCAAGCATGGTGAGATGGCGCACTCGGGTAGAGATCGATGAAAGGCAAGAGGTGGGGTGCTGCAGTAAAACATCGACTGAGACGCGGATTTCTCATCTTCGCGGCGTTGTTGATCATCGAATACCTTGTTATTCCGCGACTGATTTTCGCTAGCAAGTCCCTCTCGCTTCTTACGCGTATCAACATTCCATGGCTCCTTGCGGGAATTGTGCTCGAAGGTCTGGCGCTGTTCTGTTATGCATTGCTGAGCAGAACGGTGCTCCCGAGAAACGCTCCGAATCTCAACACGATCTTTCGGATCGACCTTGCAACGACTGCTGTCGCTCACGTAGTGCCCGGTGGCACTGCCGGAAGCGCGGGCCTTGGCTATCGGCTATTCACCTCATACGGTATGAGTGGTACTGAGGTCGGTTTCGCAATGGCGACACAGGGCATGGGCTCGGCGATCGTGCTGAACATCATGGTTTGGATCTCCTTGCTGATCTCCATTCCACTTGCAGGCGTTCACCGCATCTACATCATCGTTGCCCTAGTTGGCATGTTGGCAATTCTTGCGATGGCTGCGCTTGTCTATGCGTTTACCATCGGCGAGGAGTCCGCAGCTCGACTCGTGCGATCGATCACCAGGCACATCCCGCGGGTCAATGCGGATCGGCTGGTAGAGGTGGTGCGCCACATCGGTGTGTTGTTGCGCGAACTTGGAAAAGACCCCCAGCAACTCAAGGAGGCGATTCTCTGGGCGGCATTGAACTGGACCCTTGATGCCGCCTCGCTCATGGCTTTCCTCGCAGCCTTTCATCGCTTTGTCGATCCATTGGAGCTCTTTGCTGCATATGGGATCGCTAATGTGCTCGCCGTCATCCCTGTCACTCCTGGGGGACTCGGATTTGTCGAAGCCTCTTCGATCGGACTTTTAGTCAGTTTCGGCGTACAGAACAAAGTCGCGACGCTCGCGGTGTTTGGATGGCGCCTCGTGAATTTCTGGCTTCCCATCCCCGTTGGGGCGATCTGTTACATCTCGCTCCGGGTTCAGCGTGGAGCAGGTTTTGGTGAGCGACGCAGAGCTCTGTTCAAAATGCCAATTGACGCCCAGCCGCTCGACAAGGGCGACACTCGTGACCCCTGAGCGTTCCCGGCTTTTAGCTCAATCCGATGTCGCTCGCGAGTAACGCGGTTAGCTTGCTCATCCTTGACCTCTCAAGACGGGTTTCGCATTCAACGTCAAAGACCCGTTCAAAGAGCTGCTTCTTGCGATGCATCGACCAAAGTTCGAGTTCAGCTTCGTTCTTGACGGCCAAGGAAAACAGCACCCGCCGACCCAAAAGCTCGCACACCTCCACTTTCATTACCTCGCCACTGTGTGATGCGTCGAATGCATCTGCAATACGGAGGATGCCAATCAACTTGAGCAGATGCTCGAGTTCGACACTGTTGAGTACTGGGTCCTTGGCAACAGACTTCTCGCTTCCGCGTAGGTGATAGCGAGCAAGCATGGTCAGAATCCGAACCTCTTTTGGTGTGAAGCCCCGAAGATCTCCATTGGTGATCAGGTAGGCACTGTGGCGATCATGATTTGTCCTGCTGATGTGCTCACCAAGATCATGCATCAGCGCGCCGAACTCAAGCAGTTCCCGCTCTCTTGCAGACATTTCGTGGAGAACCATCGTCGCGTCAAAAATCTGCGTAGCGAGTTCAGCGACCTGCACGCTGTGATCTCTGTTCCAGTTACATCGATGACAAAGAGAGAGCACAGAACTTCGACGGATGCTTCGTGGATCATCGCCGAAATCCGTCGGATCATGCTCGGCGATAGTTCGAAGAATCAGACCCTCGCGAAGTGCCCAGCCACTTATCGTGATCTCGTGCATGCCGAGACGTTCCATAATGTGAATCAGAACAAGAAAGCCCGCCGGAAGCAACTCCGCACGTCTTGCATCGGTGCCTCGGATCTTCGCGCGATTTGCTTTGGTCTCGGTCAGCACACGCTTTGAAGCGCTCACGACATCTTCATAGGAAACCGTCAGGTGATTGAGGTGATCGGGTTCAGATCCATCACGCATGGTCGCAGCAATAGCGGCAATTGCAATAAAGGTTCCCGACGAACCGATCAGGAGTCTTGGACCGAACTCAGCAAGTTCTGAGAGCACGGGCTCGAGTTCTTGCTCGATGTAACGACGCGCCTCGGAGAGTTCTGATTCGACAGGCGGATCACTTTCAAAAAACATCGAGGTAAGGCGTCCGACACCGAGTTTCACACTCGCCGCGAATGCAAGCCCTGCGGTGTCTCCGAGCATCAACTCAAGACTTCCGCCACCGAGATCAAGCGCGAGGGCAGGCGCGGGATCCAGCACCACGCTCGCACGAATTGCATTGAAGATTGCCGTCGCCTCCTGGATGCCATCAATGATGTGAATAGTCAAACCGAGTTTGCGACGCACGCTGTCGACGAATTCAGGACCGTCATGAGCCTCGCGAAGCGCCGACGTACCAACCGCAACAATTTGATCGGCCTCGTGGGTGTCGGCAATTGTCTTGAACCTACGGATTACCTCGAAGGCCCGTTCGCGCCCCTCGGTACCCAGCTCTCCGGTTTTTGCAACAAGGTCACCGAGACGCAGCATCTCACGCTCTTTTGCAATTGGAACAAAACTCCCATCGGGGCGCGTCTCGACCAAAATCATGTGAAACGAGTTACTTCCAAGATCAAACGCAGCGATACGCACGACTAGAGATTAGGTGTTTCTGATCCCCAACGGCGCTTTCCTCGCTCGAGCGCGAGGGTTTCTAAACGTCTTCGGGCGGAGAACTCTCGAGCTGTCGGCACACGGGTCCAAGAACCATCGGAGCCGAGCTGCCAGGCGTTCATGTCGTCATCAAGATTCATCGAGAGCACGTCTTCGAGGCGAAGACAAAGATCGGGATCGGTTACGGGCACAAACGCCTCGATGCGACCGTTCAGATTCCGCTCCATGAGATCACCAGAGCCGATGAAATAGAGAGCGGGATTCGCCATGGCAAGCGAGCGCGCATCCCCAGATACTTGGTCGGCGGACTGTGGGTGGCCAAACCTGTAGATCCGCGAATGTTCGAGAAAACGCCCCACTATCGACCGGACGGTGATGTTTTCGGACAATCCGGCAATATCTGGCCGCAGACAGCACATTGCCCGCACGATAAGTGAGATGTGACATCCGCTCTGTGATGCCACATAGAGCGCATCTATCACCTCGGAATCGGTCAGTCCATTGACCTTTATTGCAATATTGCCAGCATCTCCAAAGGCAGCCTGATGTGCAATCTGCTCAAGCACCCACGGGCGGAAACGATTCGGAGCAAGGATGATGCTGTCAGTTGCCGGTGGACGAGAAAAGCCGGTGAGGTGATTGAAAAGATTGGTCAGGTCTGCGCCGACGACCTCGTTCGAGGTCAGGATCCCAAGATCTTCGTAGTTACGCGCTGTATCGGCGTTGTAGTTACCCGTACCGATGTGACAATAACGTCGGATGCCGTCAACCTCCCTGCGCACCACGAGCGTGGTCTTCGCATGCGTCTTGAGACCCATGACGCCATACACCACATGTGCGCCCGATTGCTCAAGATGGCGGGCCCAGGAGATATTGCGCTGCTCGTCAAATCGCGCAGTGAGCTCGATCAGGGTCGCGACCTGCTTGCCCTCTTCGGCCGCCCGGGCAAGTGCCGAGACGAAGTTTGCCTCACCCGATGTGCGATAGAGCGTCTGTTTGATGGCAAGCACATCAGGATCATTTGCCGCTTGAAGAATGAAAGATTCAAAGGAAGTCTCGAATGAGTCATACGGGTAATGCAGAAGAATGTCGCGATTGCGAAGAATCGCAAACATATCGACTGGCTCGTCCGAGTTGCTCAAGATCGTCGGAGTTACCGGGATCCACACTGGTTCCTTGAGATCCGGACGATCGATGGATAGAAGCGACCAAAGTTGAGCAAGATCGATCGGCGCTTCACAAAGATAGAGATCTTCAAACCCAAGTTCGAGCTCATCAAGCAGAAGGTGAATAACCTCCGCTGGCATCGTAGAATCGATCTCAAGTCGAACTGCGCGACCAAATCTCCGGCGACGCAGCTCTGTCTCAACGGCCGCGAGCAGGTCATCGGCCTCATTGTCCCCAAAATCAATGTCTGCATTCCTCGTCACACGGAATGTGTGAGTTGCTCCAATGCGCATTGCAGGAAACAGCGCCTGGAGATTGTGCTCGATGACGTCTTCAAGGAGCACAAATCGATGTCCGTCGCCAAGTGCGACGAATCGGTTGAGAAGTGGCGGAACCTTGACCCGCGCGAATCTCCGCTCCCCCGTTCCGGTGTCTTCGACCGTGACCGCGAGATTCAGCGAAAGATTCGAGATATAGGGAAATGGATGTCCGGGATCGACCGCGAGCGGAGTAAGAACGGGGTAGATCTCGCGGAAGAAGATTTCCACCAGCTCGGAGCGATCACTCTCATCGAGATCTTCATACTTGATGATCAAAACACCCTTTTGGGCCAGGTCCTGCTCGATGCAAATGCGATAAAGCTCTGAGTGGCGTTTGCTCAATTCGATTACGATCTTGCGGATCTCGACAAGTTGTTGAGGAACACTCAATCCATCCGAGGCTAGAGCACGCACGCCAGCAGCAAGTTGGTCCTTCAATCCGGCAACACGTACCTGAAAGAACTCATCAAGACCAGACGCAAAAATCGCGAGGAATTTGACCCGCTCCAGAGAAGGCAGGTCCTCATCACTCGCGAGATCAAGCAAACGGTTCGCAAAATCGAGCCAGGAAAGCTCGCGATTGAAAAATCTCTGACAGCCAAATTCAGCAGGACTCATTGACTGAGTGTCCTCAGTCCACAGCTCACTGTCTCTGTCATTCACGCTGGTCACACTCTTAGGCTAGCTGGAGTGATCTAACAATGGTTGTCCACTAGGGTAGGCGTCCGTGATGGGCTTTCTTTCTGCGCTGTTCACGAACCCGAGACGTCGAAGCGAACTCGGGCTACTTTTCGTAGGATCGATCGTTGTCTTCTTCGCTCTCACTCTGGTCTCGCTCTCGAAGTCGAACTCGCTCCCTCATCGATCATTGCTTTTTCTTGCCGGGCTCATCTGTGCGGCGATCTATATACAGGTGATCAATCGCCGCTATGCACCCGATGCAGATGGCGTGTTGATGCCAGTTGTTCTGGTTTTAAACGGAATCGGGTACATCTTCGTTAGTCGCCTTGATCCTCCATCTGCAGGAAAACAGATTGCTTGGACAATCCTTGGCCTCCTTCTCTATGGTCTCGTCATCGCGACCATACGACGCGTGAGCGACCTTGAGCGTTTCCGGTACATTCTCCTGTTCGCGGCGTTGGGTCTTCTTGTCTCACCACTCTTGCCAATCGTTGGTCTCAACATCAATGGTGCACGACTTTGGGTGCATTTCCATTCCCTTGCATTTCAACCGATCGAGATTGCCAAGATCCTGTTGGTGATCTTCTTCGCTTCATATTTCATTGAAAAGCGCGAACTCCTCACGCTTCCAACAAGAAGAGTCGGCAATCGGCTTTTTCCCGACATGCGAGCGTTCCTGCCAATTGCCGTAGCGGGGGCACTTTCGCTGATGATCATTCTTGGTGAGCACGATGTTGGCTTCTCGCTGATCTTGTTTGTGGTCTTTCTCACCATGCTCTGGGTCACGACTGGACGGTGGACCTACCTCGCACTCGGACTTGTAATTTTCGCGCTGGCGACATTTGCAGCAAGTCATCTGCTCGGGCAGGTCAATGACCGAATCACCGTATGGCTCGATCCGTGGAAGGATCCAAGGGGTATCGGATTCCAGCCGATACAGGGCATCCTCGCATTTGGGCGAGGCGGCATCGGAGGTTCAGGACTTGGCCTTGGAAACCCAGCCGCTGTTCCCTATGCGTCCACTGACTTCGTGTTCGCGGCGGTCGGCGAAGAGCTCGGACTCATTGGCGCCAGTGCTTTGGTCGTCGGATACATGATTATCGTCGCGACCGGATTACGCGCGGCGCTTCGCGCGCGTGGAGAGTTTGCAAAGCTCTGCGCGTTCGGCCTTATCGCGACCTTTGGATTTCAGACATTCTTCATCATGGCAGGCGTGGTCCGGCTCCTCCCCCTCACCGGGGTAACGCTGCCGTTTGTTGCCTACGGTGGGTCTTCGACCGTGGCGAACTACGCGCTCGTCGCGCTGATTATGAGAATCTCTGATGAATCAAACCGAACAGTGGACTACGCGGGATCGCCAGTCTGGTCAATTACCGAAGGAGAAGCGGTAATCGGCACCGGTGGACGCTGACGCAGACAGAGCGCAATACCATCGGAGACTCGACATGGAAGGGTTCTCTGTCCCTCAGGTCCCGAGACAACGATCTCCCCGAGATAATTTCCCGCTAGAAGATCGGTAATCCGCAGGGTAACAACATCGAGTCCGAAGGCCCCAAGCACGTTGATCATCAACTCATGTGTCAGAGGACGCGGCGTTTCGATCAGCTCAGCGGCGTACGCGATGGCCGTACCCTCAGCAAACCCTACGGGAATCGAGATAATGCGATGTGGTGAGTCGAACTCCTGGAGCGTCACGACAGGATATTGAGAGGGAAGGTCCATTCTCACGTCGACAAAGGAAAGCGGCAGGAAAAAGCGTGGAGGCTCAACGGCTTCGAGATTCTCTTGCTGGGGAATGAAGTCGTTCTGGTCCTCGGTCATCGTCTGCCTGGGGCATTTCGTTCGACGTTGACTACGAGACCGATCGCGATAAAGAACGCGAAGAGCGCAGATCCGCCATAGGAGATAAATGGTAGCGGAATACCGGTGATCGGCATCAGACCTACGGTCATGCCGACATTCTGAAAGACCGAGAAAACCAGGAATGCAAGGACGCCGGCGCAGATCAACTGGCCAAACCGGTCTGCGGATCGTCCGATCGCCCTGAAGATACGGAACGCGAGAATGCCAAACACCATCAATACGGCGATACTGCCGACAAAGCCGAGCTGTTCACCGATCGCAGAGAAGATGAAGTCGGCATATTGAACTGGTACATACTGGTTATTCGTAAATGCCCCCTGAAAAAGTCCAGCGCCGCGAAAACCTCCCGCGCCGATCGCGGTCTTTGAGATGCACAGGTTGTAATTCTGGATGAGGTTGCAGTTTTGATTCAGATACCCGGTCAGACGACTCAACTGGTAGCTGTGCAAGAGATGAAGTCCGGTGAAAGCAAAGAAAAACACAACCGCGAGTGCAAGACCCGAGAGAAGATACCGAGCGCGGACACCCGCGATGGTCAACAATGTGAAGAGCACCACCGCGATGATGATCGTGGTTCCTAGGTCTGGCTGGATCAGCACGAGTCCCATCGGCAGTGCCGCAATGAGCACCATCTTGGCAATGTCTTGTCGCGTATAGGCGCCAACGTGTTCGTCGACAATTTTTGCTATTGCGAGAATCACGACGAGCACAGCAAATTCAGAAGGCTGTATTGCTATCGGCCCGAGTGCAATTTCGCGGATTGCCCCACCGGAGCCGGCGGCATTTCCAAATCCCGACACGTGCCCGATCGCTCGCACCGCGAGCAAGGAGAGGATGACCAGCGCATAAAGCAGATTCGTAAACCTCTGAAGCAGGCGATAATCAACGACGATGAAAAAACACATCGCCATAAAGCCAATGACCGCATAAACAATCTGGCGCTTGATGTAATACGAGGGCTCGGTTGGAATCAGGTTTCTCGTCGCCGAGAAGACCATGAGCAGCCCAATAACAGTGAGCACCACAGTCGAAAGAAGCAGATAGAGATCTAATTGGGAGAGAAACCCGAGCGTGTCCTCGAAAACCTCACGCGGGCGCTTGTTCCCGCCATAATGAGCACCTCGAGTGTATTTTGCCTGCTCGAATAACTTGATGCTCACAATCGGCAAGAATACCGGTTATGCGAACAGCTCCGCTGAGCAGCGGGTACCTCTATGACTTCTTTCACGCACTTGGACTCTCCAAGACCACCTCGGCACACCTCGAATCGTCTCTTTCCAAGCCCGTCGCGGTTGTCTTCCTCATTGCTGGAACCATATTGCTGGCCCGGCTCGGTGGCCGAGCAATCCGCAAAACACTCGGAAGGCTCCGACAACGAACGGCGAAGACCGACCCCGCACGGGCGAGCCGGATCGATACGGTGTCGCGGATTGTTGCAAATCTCTGGCGAGTCATCATCGATGCCATTGGCGTATTTGTCGTCTTGTCAACCATCGGTCTCAATCTCACGCCATTTCTTGCAGGTGCAACGATCATCGGTGCGACGATCGGCTTCGGAGCTCAGTCGATGGTCCGCGATTTTCTCTCGGGATTTCTCATGCTGATCGAAGACCAGTACCGGATCGGTGACGTCGTGGTGATCAACGAGATCAGTGGACGCGTTGACGAGGTCTCGCTTCGGGTAACGCGTCTACGCGATGCTGACGGCACTGAGTGGTATATACCGAACGGACAGATTCTCAAGGTCGGAAACAAAGCGCGTCATTGGTCACGCGCCATTGTCAAAGCACAGATCGCGATAAACGTAGATATTGCAGAGGCGACTGCTCTTCTTGATGATGCAATCCGCGAGGCGGTCAAACAGCCAGCGCTCGAGGGAACGCTAGTCTCAGAGCCAAAGGTGCTCGGAGTATCGAAGGTAACCGCAAATGCAATTACGATCGATATCGAGATCCGCACACAGCCACTCGCAGAGCTCGTTGTTGAGCGTGCATTGCTTGAGGTCGCGACTGACGCTCTTCGGAGGGGCAACATGCTGCCTCCGTCTGAGCCCTAAACGATGCCGTTAGAACCGCTCATGCCTTCTTTCTTGAGCCGTACTCAGAGATCTGTCCGCCATTCGGGCCAAAATGCCGGCAGGGCGCGGTCAATACCCGGCACTCTCGCGCGAAGCACTGCAATCACGACACTGGTAGCTGCAATCGCGGTCGCGACAGCTACAGCGAGCACATTCGCTATGAAGCAAACCGGTCATCAGCGCGCGATACAGAACGAGCAGCGTATCGCTGGCGTCGGAGTGCGGAGCGCGCTCTATCTTGACCGCTCGCGCACGACCTTCAACTATCTCACCGGCGCGACCACGGCAGGTCGAAGGCTATTCAGCGAGATTCGCTATCCGTCGAGCACAGGCACAGCCGGTGAGATCAAGGACGCTCCGGTGTTGTATCGAGCGACGCCATATCCCGTGATCATCTTTGCCGAGGGATACCGCGCCAGGCCAGATCTCTATGCAAAGCTTCTCGATGCCTGGGTCCGCGAGGGCTACGTGGTGGTATCACCAGAGTTTCCCGATACCACCTTTCCAATGACCGACCCGGCGATCGATGCTGGATATCCGCACGGGAACCCTGAAGACGACTTGGTCAACGAGCCAGGAGATATTGCCTTTGTCCTCTCTCAGATTGCCCGCTTCTCGCTTCGACAGACGAGCATTTTTCACAACCTTGTCAATCTCAATGCGGTAATTCTCGCCGGTCAATCCGATGGGGGCGCACTCGTCGATGCTTACGCATTTGACATGAAATACAGGCTCAACCGAATGCCCATTCGCGCGGTGGCAGTCTTTGCAGGATACGAAATCTCTGCCGATTCAGCCCAATATGGGGAGCCGGGCAGCGGTGCAATTCCGGCGCTCATTGTTCAAAGTGCCGCAGACACCTGTAACGCGCCGCAACTCTCGGTAAAGATGTACGACGACATCGCCGGCGAGAAGTTCTTCCTGAGGATCAATGGAGCGACCCATCTCGGGCCATTTGACGGGACTGACCAGCTCGCCTTTGACGCGGTGCGCAACATGACCTTGAGATTCTTTGCCCGTGCTCTCTCCCCTATATCGATTTCGAAGGCAGCGGTATTGAAAGCGGGACGACTCTCCGATATCGCTATTCCCTCCGCGGCGCCCTCAGTCGCACCTATCGCGCTCCCACCCGGATCTCCCTTCTGCGCGTCCGCGTATTGACGCTTTGCTCTTCGAGGATCAATCGAAGTCTCCTCGAACTAACGTGGCGTCATGCATGAGTTCATCACGAGAATGCAATCAACAGGCGATGGACCACGCCTTGGCGTCAAGGATCTCATCGATGTTGCCGGAGTAAAGACAACCGCTGGTTCACTCGCTGTAGCTTCGATCTCTTCAGAAGCGGTCAACGACGCCCCATTGATGCGGGGTGCTCGCGAGGCCAACGTCCGCATCGTCGGCAAGACCAACCTTTATGAGCTCGCATTTGGCGCGTCAGGGGTAAATCCTCACTTTGGCACTCCCGTGAACCCGCTCGACGCTGCACTGTTGCCAGGTGGCTCCTCGAGTGGCTCGGCGGTCGCCGTCGCAATCGACGAGGCAGATATCGCCTATGGCTCGGACAGCGGAGGATCTATCCGTGTCCCGTCAGCGTTTTGTGGGACCGCAGGACTAAAGACAACACATGGTCGAATCCCTCTCGAAGGTGTCTATCCGCTATCTCCATCGCTCGATACCGTTGGACCGATGGCGCGCGATGTATCAGGGCTGGTGCTTGGAATGGAACTCCTTGAACCAGGGTTCTCGATCGGCAGTCGGGCAGAATCAATCGGCCTTGTGCGTTCAACGGGAGTCGTAATCGACGAACGAATCCAGACTGGCATCGATAAGATCTGCCACCGCTCTGGCATTCAGTGCATAGAAATTGACCTCGGCAACTGGATGGCTGCATACGACGCTGGGTCCACGGTCTTGTACTACGAGGCGGTCGCGTCCAACCGTACGATTATTGGTGACGAGAAGCTCTATTCAATGCTCAGCGCGCCGGTACGGGAGCGGCTCGAGGTCGGCGCGAAGCTGTCCGAAGATGACCTCAAACGCGCGCTCGGATTTCGGTCTCAGTGGCAAGCTGAACTTGATGCAATATTCCAACGGGTTGATATCCTTGCCCTTCCCTCGGTCGGATTCTTTGCCCCACCGCTTGAAGAGGCATTCGAGCACGTGTATACCCACCTGACGATGCCCTTCAACCTCG
Organism: Acidimicrobiales bacterium; assembly: GCA_035533675.1. Lineage (GTDB taxonomy): Bacteria > Actinomycetota > Acidimicrobiia > Acidimicrobiales > Bog-793 > CAIVND01. The sequence continues at coordinate 17,549 of DATLTI010000231.1, forward strand.
CCGGGTACCCGGCGGTATCGATCCCAATCGACAACGGGTACCGGCTTCCGGCCAGCCTCCAACTTCTCGGACCGCGATCGAGCGAAGAGCTCTTGCTTGCTAGCGCTCAGTTCTTCGAACTCATCAACAAGAACTGAAAAGGATTAATATGCTTGAAATTAGCGCCGACCAGTTCATCGACTGCACGGTTGAAGAGGTATATCGACGAGTCTGCAAGGAATATTTTGCGTTTCAACCTGTCTGGGATCCGGCAATCCTGCAGATGAAGAGCCTCTCTGATCAGCCAATCGCGGTGGGCTCTGAGGCAAACATTTCACGGGTCTTTCGAAAAAACACCCAGACGGGAATATCCAAAGTGACCGATCTTGTCGAAGGATTTTCGATCACTGTGCACAACAGTTACCCAACCAATGGCGAGACGCGTTACATCTCGTGTCATCAGCTCAACAGCGGAGGGACGCGACTCAATGTCAAGATCACATATGCACTCAAAGGCATTGCGAAGATGGTCGCGCCACTAAGCACCAGTCTTGTTGAACGGGCTCTCGCCATCAGCCTTCGCTCGGTCAAGGTCGAGCTCGAGAAGGAGGTCGGCAGAGGTGAAGCTTCCTGAGTGGCTCTATTCGAGACTTGCTAAAGATGTCCCTGCGCTTCACCGTCGCCTCTGGCGGATCACCAGCGGTCGATTTGGATGGCGACTCGGAGAGGTGGAGTTCTGTCTCCTCACCACTATCGGACAGCGCACGGGTCAACCGCGCACCACTCCACTGGTTTTGATCAGAACCAACACGTGCCTCTTTCTCGTCGCATCAAACGGGGGTAGCGACCGGTATCCAAACTGGTACCTCAACCTTGTCAAGCACCCCATCGTGACGCTTGAAATGAAAGGTGCGCGGGTCTCAAGATACGCTCGCGTCGCATCCGAGTCAGAACGGATTGCGCTATGGCCTGAGGCAGAGCGTGTCTACGCGGGTTATGGCGCCTACCAACTAAAAACGGACCGAGTCATCCCAATCGTCATTATCGAAGAAGATCCCAATCCCGGATCTTCTGAGAGGCCGCGCTAGCAATACACCCGATACCTTTACAAGAGAGGATCAGGAACGCTCGAATTCGCTGAGCTCGCTCCACATCTCGTCTATCGGCGCTTCAAATCCAGTGAACAGCTGCACCTGCGCAGCCGCCTGATGGACAAGCATGCCAAGGCCATTTCGGACCGTTGCGCCTCGCTCCTCGGCAATTTCAAGAAAGACTGGCTTCGTGGGTTTGTAAGAGATGTCAACGGCGATCTGTCCGTGGTGCAGCGTGTCTGCGAGTCTGCGTGCATCACCTCGTGCGCTCTCTTCAGTACCTTGCTGGAGCGCGAGCGAAGTCGCATTCACTACGAGCGTTGCACCCGCGATGTCATCATGTGTGCCAAGTCGGGCCACTCCAGGTGCGACTGCGGTTGCCTCATTTCCGCGCCTTTCACTTCGGTTCACGACGATGACCTCACCTGCACCGGCGCGCGCAAGCGCGAGAACAATGGCCCGTGCGGCGCCACCTGCACCGAGCACGACACAGCGCTCACCGTTTGCGGAAAAGCCGCGGTTAATCGCAAGGTCATCAATCAAGCCCTGGCCATCAGTGCTTTCGGCGACGACGACGCTCGAAAGAAAGACGATTGTATTGGCAGCACCAAGCAGCTCGACATCATCGGAACGCTGATCGGCATAGCGAGCTGCCTCATCCTTATGAGGTGTCGTCACAGAGAGACCGCGAAAGCCAAGCGCACGTGCGCCAAGAATGGCCGCCTGAAGCTGTCCAACGGGAACGCAGAAGGTTCCATAGCGCATGTCGACGCCGAGAGCTGCATAGGCTCGGTTGTGGAGTCTCGGTGAGAGCGAATGGGCAACTGGATCGCCGATCACCCCTGCAAATTCTGTCGCCCCGGTAATCGGCATGAATCGAATAGCTTCGTCTGTCATATTGGTCTCAGTCCTGAATTGGCTGTTTCGCTCGCTCGTGAACCAGCCGGTCAAGATGCGATTGGAGGATAACCGTAGCCGCTAGGTCATCGATGACCGCAGGTCCCTTTGGGGTTCCGCGCTTGGTATAGGTCCTCGCAGTCCCGCCGCGACCGCCGCGCCGGACAGAGTTACTGAGTCTTCGCAACTCTTCGCGGCGTGCATTCGCCTCAACGGAGCTGAGCCGTTCATCGACAAGGGTGACAGGAATCCCAAGAAGGTCACGAAGGGTTCCCACCTCAGACTTCACCGCTCGCGTCGAGCCCGAGTCTCGTCCCGAGAGTGAGAGCGGCAGTCCCACCACCACCTGTACCACCGAGTATTCCTCGACGATCTTGCTGATCGATTTGTAAACATCGGTATCTTCGCGGCGCAATACGGCGTGTGGACTTGCCAGGATCTGACGCGAGTCTGAAAGGGCAACGCCGATCCGCACGGTGCCAAGATCGAGGGCGAGAATCCTTCCGCTCGTCGCGATCTCCCGAGCATCTCGGGGCACTGGAGTCACCATAAAATCACAACTTCTCGCGAAGCGCAGACTCGATTGCAGCAAGTGCTGCATCGATCTGTGCGACATCGCGACCACCCGCGGTTGCAAGTTGGGGTGTACCTCCACCGCCACCTCCAACGAGCTTCGCGCCAGCTCCCGCGACCTCCTTCGCATTCAGATTGGTCTCTTTTGCAAGTGCGACGACAATTGCCACCCGTTCACCCTCGGGAGTGCCTGCGAGGCCAATTCGATCGACGCCGAGGTTGCGGATCAAAAGCGCGAGTTCACGTAATTCGTTGGGCTCTAGGTGATCGCGCCGCGCAACAAGAACCCCGCCGACAGCGCCGGTCGCGAACGTCTTCGCTTCGTCGCCGAGTCGCTGGGCACGCAAAACGTGAATCTCGCCTTCAAGTTCGTCAAGGTGTTCGACAAGCTTGGCAAGCACAGGCTCAAGTTCGCCCGGTGAGGTCTTTAGCGCCGCGGCACTTCGTTCGACAAGGTCGCGATCTCCCTGGAAGCTCAACAGTGCAACCGTGCCGGTAGCCGCCTCAATGCGGCGGGTATTCGCACCAATCGAGCCCTCAGAGAGAATTCGGAATGGTCCGATCATGCCAAGGGCGTCAACGTGGGTTCCGCCACAGAGTTCAACCGAGGAATCCCCCGCCTCCACGACGCGCACCGTCTCACCGTATTTGTCTCCAAAGAACGCAATGGCTCCCGCCTCTTCAGCCTCTCGCTTGGAGGTCTCGTAGATGTGCACTGAGTGGTCACCGATGATCTCCTGGTTGACAAGACGCTCGATCTCTCTTCGCTCGTCTTGGTCAAGAGGTCCGAAGTGGCTGAAGTCAAAACGGAGTCGATCAGGAGCGACGAGCGAACCCTGCTGCTTCACGTGTTCACCGAGCACACGTCTCAGGGCATCCTGGAGGAGATGGGTCGCAGTGTGGTTTCGACGGATTGAATTGCGCCGCTCCTCATCGATCTCGGCAATTACCTCGTCGCCATCGACAAGTTCACCTTCGAGCACATATCCGCTGTGACGGGTGAGGCCCTCTGTCGCGACCGTGGTGTTGAGTACGCGCATGGTCGCGGACGATGCCCTGATAAATCCACTGTCACCGATCTGACCGCCGCCCTCTGCGTAGAAAGGCGTCGAGTCGAGCACGACATCGATCAGCACCGAACCCGCTGGGACGCGCTCTCCCTCAAAGTTCTCAAAGAGCTCTGCATCGTCTCGCTCGATAACACCGAGCACGCGTGCGGCATTTCGGCCCTCGGCATAGCCGACGAAGTTCGTCGGGCCATTCTCGTCAAGCAGCCATTTCCAGGTCCGAGCAGAATCATCGGCACTCCCACCGTGTCTTCCGGCGAGCCGAGCGCGCTTGCGTTGTTGTTGCATCGCCTCGTCAAACCCGGTCCGGTCGACTTCGACTCCGCGCTCAGTGGCGTACTCGATCGTGAGGTCAATCGGAAAACCAAAGGTGTCATGCAGTTTGAATGCCACTTCGCCGTCGATCGTCTTCGCGCCCTTTTTCAGCTCTTCTTCGATGAGTAAGGTTCCTGAACGAATTGTCTTGCGAAACGCCTCTTCCTCATGGGCGACAATCGTTTGCACAAAGCTCTCATTGTGTTCAAGCCTTGGATAGGCGAGCTTGAGGCTTTCGATGGCACTTGAGACAAGAAGTGGAGCGACCACATCCTTTACCCCGAGCTGGTGGGCTCTCATCACGGCGCGTCGGATCACCCGGCGCAGCGTGTAGCCGCGACCTTCATTGCTCGGAAAGACACCGTCAGAGACGAGCATTGTCATTGAACGTGCGTGGTCCGCGAGAATCCTCAAAGCGACATCGACAGCAGGGGACTCTCCCATCTTGTGACCGGTGAGGCGCGATGCCTCCTCAACGATCGGTCGGACAAGGTCGGTCTCGAATACGGATCCGACCCCCTGGACCAGGGTCAGCATCCGCTCCATCCCCGCACCCGTGTCGATGCTTTTTCGCGGTAGGTCAGAAAGAGAGCCGTCGAGAGCCCGATCGAACTGCATGAAGACAAGGTTCCAGATTTCGATATAGCGCTCTTCGGACCCGTGAGCTGGCCCCCCACCTTCGCCATAGGCGGGACCGCGGTCGTAGTAGATCTCCGAGCAGGGTCCGCAGGGTCCCGTGTCGCCCATCTGCCAGAAGTTGTCCGCTCCCATCTTCTGGACCCGACCCGGAAGCACTCCGGTAGCTTCCTGCCATATTCCGCTTGCGTCAGTGTCGCTCTCATGCACGGTTACCCAGAGACGGTCAGCCTCGAATCCGAGTACCTCGGTGACGAACTCCCACGCATAGGGAATGACCTGATCCTTGAAATAGTCTCCAAAACTGAAATTTCCGAGCATCTCGAAGAACGTCGCGTGTCGTGAAGTTGTCCCGATGAGGTCGATATCGACCATGCGAAAACACGGCTGAATGGTCGTGGCGCGTGGAGAAGGAGGTGTCTGGAGGCCAAGGAAATAGGGCTTGAACTGGACCATTCCTGCGATCGTGAACATGACCGAGGGATCATGAGGGATAAGTGGCGCTGCTGGAAGCGCGACGTGGCCCCGCTCGACAAAAAAACGCGTAAAGGCATGGCGAAGACCATTCGCATCAAGCGTCATTCATCAGCCTTGTCTTGACATTCACCACGTTCTTGCTCCGCACTGTTGAGTTCGCCCTTTACATTACGAGAGCCCTGCGCACCGCGTGTACGGAGCGCGTCAAGTCGTTCCATGAGTTCTCGCTCAAGGCCGCGTCCGACCGGCCGGTAGTAGCGACGTCCTGCCAGCTCACCGGGGAGATAGGTCTCATCTATCCAGCCGCTCGGATCGTCATGGGGATAGCGATAACCAGCCCCATGTCCAAGCTGATCAGCTCCTTGGTAGTGCGCGTCGCGAATCGAGACCGGCACCTCGCCGAGTGGCCGATTGGCCACATCACTCGCTGCCTCCCCGTAGGCGATCGCAACCGCATTCGATTTTGGGGCAAGGCTGAGATAGGTGACCGCTTGAGCGAGATTGAGCGAGGCCTCGGGAAGACCGACACGATCAAGCGCTTCGGCGGCTGAAGTGGCAATGACGAGTGCCATCGGATCGGCATTTCCGATGTCCTCGCTCGCGAGGATCACGAGCCGTCGGGCGAGGAATCGTGGATCCTCTCCCGCTGCGACGAGACGGGCAAGCCAGTAGACACCCGCGTCGGGATCAGACCCCCGAATCGATTTGATCAATGCACTGATCGTGTCGTAGTGCTCATCGCGACCAAAGCGAAGCGCCCGGGTGGTGCGTGCCGCCTCAATCGCCGAAAGTTCAACCCTCGGCCTTTCGCCGGTACCTTTTGGACCTGGCGAGGTCTTTGTCAAGGCGATGGCCACCTCGAGTGTCAAAAGGACGCTTCGGGCGTCGCCTTCGGCAAGATCACAACAGTGGCGGAGAGCCTCCTCGTCGATGTCGATCTCCTCGCTCACAAGTGCTCGACGCCCGACAGTTTCAAGCGCGTCGATCGAGAGCGAGGCAAAACGAAACAGCGTCATCCGACTCAATAACGCATTATTGAGTGAAAAAAATGGGTTCTCGGTGGTAGCACCGATCAGGATGATGGTCCCGTCCTCGACTCCTGGCAGGAGTGCATCCTGTTGGGACTTTGTGAAGCGATGGATCTCATCGAGAAAGAGAATCGTCTGTCGTCCGTGCATGCCAAGCGATCGCCTCGCGCCCTCGAGAACCTCGCGCACCTCCTTTACTCCGGCGCTCACCGCAGAGAGCTGGACAAAATCGCTCTCGGTGTTCTCCGCAATCAACTTCGCGACCGTGGTCTTGCCGGTTCCGGGCGGTCCGAAGAAGATCGCGGAGGATACCTGTCTATTCTCGATCAGCAGACGTAGCGGCGCGCCCGGGCCAAGCAACTCGGGCTGGCCGATAACTTCGTCCAGGGTGCGCGGTCGAAGGCGGTGTGCGAGCGGTGCTCTCCGAGTCAGTTCATCGGCCGCCGCGAAGTCAAACAGGCTCGGCGTCTGCTCAGTCGGCATCGCGGCGTTCAATCACTCGGTGGCTTCGCGGCGCCCTTTTTGGGAGCTATCGATCGGATCCCGAGTTCGCTCATCTGGCGAGCTGCGATTGGTCGTGGCGCACCGGTCATCAGGTCTGTCCCCGACTGGGTCTTCGGAAAAGCAATCACCTCGCGGATGTTCTCCTCTCCGGCGAGAACTGCAACGAGACGATCGAGTCCAACAGCGAAGCCACCGTGCGGTGGAGCACCGTATTTGAATGCTCCAAGCAAGAATCCAAAGCGTGCTTCGACCTCTTCGTCGGATATGCCAAGCGCCTCGAAGACCTTTGTCTGGATGTCCGCACGGTGGATACGGATGCTGCCCGATCCGAGTTCCCAGCCATTGAGCACGAGGTCGTAAGACTGTGCGCGCACAGAGAGAGGATCACTCGTAAGACGATCTATGTCTTCAGGGTGAGGCATGGTAAACGGATGATGTGCTGCTACAAGGTTGCCCTCTTCGTCGATCCCTTCGAACATCGGAAAGTCGACCACCCAACAAAATCTCCTCGGTCCCTCATGAACCGGGGGCCGTCCGATTTCAACGCGCAGCTGACCGAGTATCTGACAGACACTCTCGTAGGCATCAGCGACAATCAATACGAGATCTCCGTTGAGCGCGCCAGTCGCTTGGACAATTCCGGTCCGCTCCTCTTCGCCGAGGAACTTGGCAATCGGTGATTCAAGGTCGATCATTCCGTCGACAAGCGCCACCGCACGCATCCAAACCAGACCCTTTGCGCCGAGTGCCTTTGCTCTGTCGATCAGGCCGTCAAGACGGGCGCGGCCGTAATCTGCGCCACCTTCGACCCGGATTGCCTTGACACACGGGGCCTTGAATGCATTGAAAGCGGTCTTTTCGAGGACTTTACCCAGATCCACAAGTTCCATCTTGAATCGCAGGTCAGGTTTGTCCGTTCCGAATCGATCGCGCGCCTCGTTCCATGTCATTTCGACGATCTCATCGGGGACTTGCCCATCAATCGCAGTGGTTGCCTGTGCGATCGCTGTTTGGACAAAACGACGTATGTCGCGTTCGATCACAAATGACGCTTCGATGTCGAGCTGGGTAAATTCAAACTGACGATCCGCACGGAGATCCTCGTCGCGAAGACACCGGGCAATCTGGAAATAGCGATCGAACCCTCCCACCATCGTGAGCTGCTTGGCAATCTGGGGAGACTGGGGCAATACATAGAACGAACCATGTTGCAGTCGCGACGGAACTGCGAACTCTCGCGCTCCTTCAGGTGTCGGTGTCCAAAGGAGCGGCGTCTCGATCTCGGTAAATCCCTGATTGACCATCGACGCCCTGAGCGCACCAGTGATCGCCGCTCTCAGGCGAAGATTGCGCTGCATCTTCTGACTGCGGAGATCGATGTAGCGGAAGCGAAGCCGAACTGCCTCATCGGTCTCGCTGTGTCCGTCAAGAACAAATGGCGGAGGCTCGGAGACATTGAGGACCTCGACCTGACAGTCACCGATTTCGACTGCTCCGGTAGCAAGCGCTGGATTCTCGGTGCCCTCGGGGCGCGCGCGCACCGTACCGGTGATTCTCACCACGTATTCAGCACGAAGCGCATGGGCACCATCGACGACGCACTGAATCAGGCCGCTGTAGTCGCGAACGTCGACGAACGCGAGATGTTCCCCATGCTCTCTGCGATGTGCAACCCAGCCACAGACCGATACCGACTGACCAATTTCGTCGATCCCCAGTGTCGCGCAATAATGCGTCCTCATCCCGACTGGAGTCGGAGTCGACGGAATACCGCCGAGCTGCTCGGTCATGACAACAACTCCTTCACGCGCCCGATCAGCGCCTCGCGCGGTGTCTGTTCCTGGTGATGTGCTCTGGCTCCACGCAACACCTTGATGGTGATGACATCCCTTTCGACTTCATCTGCGCCAACAATCAACGCAATCGTCGCCCCTGAGCGGTCCGCCTGTCGAAGCTGAGCCTTCAGCGAACGATCGTCAAAGGCACGATCAGATGCAATTCCTGCCTCGCGCATCAGATGAGTCAGGTCTCTCGCCTGCTCTCCTCCCGTGAGGTCGACAACAAACACGACGATCAGAGACTCTTGTCCATCAAACAGGCCCTCTGCCTCGCCGGCGAGCAGCACCCGCTCAATCCCACTTGCGAAGCCAATACCTGGAGTTGCAGGCCCGCCGAGCAGCTCGGTAAGACCGTCGTATCGACCGCCTCCACCGACCGCATTCTGTGCCGAATCGAGAACACTCGAGGCAACCTCGAAGGTTGTCCGGGTGTAATAGTCAAAGCCCCTGACGAGAAAATCGTCACGCTCATAGACAATTCCGAGCGCGTCGAGACCAAGTAGTACCCGGTCAAAATGTGTTGTGCAGGCATCGCAAAGCGAATCGCGAAATCGTGGTGCCATTACACGAAGGTCGACGCACTCGGAGCGCTTGCAGTCAAGTACGCGCAATGGGTTCTTTCGCCACGACTCCTGGTGCTCCTTGCACAGCGCGTCCGCATTGGTCTCTAAGAACCCAGCAAGGACCGACTCGTATCCTGGTCGACAGTTCGCGTCTCCCATTGAATTGATCCTCAGATCGAGCGAACGAAGCCCGACATCGCGAAGGTATCCGTCGAGCAGTGCGATTGTTTCGACATCGAGATCTGGATCATCACTGCCGAGCGCCTCAACTCCAACCTGGTGGTGCTGGCGGTATCGACCTGCCTGAGGGCGCTCGTAGCGAAACGCCGGTGTCGCGTACCAGGCCTTCCACGGGATCTGAGGGCGATGCTGCACGAATGCGCGCACGACCGACGCCGTGCCTTCGGGACGAAGCGCGAGACGTCGACCACTTTTGTCCTCGAACTCGTACATCTCCTTGGTCACAACCTCGGAGTCCTCGCCAATCGAACGGTTGAACACGCCAGGGTCCTCGAACATCGGCGAGATGACGAGCCCATAACCCGCCTGTTGCACGCGCTTCGAGAATCGCTCAATAAGCAGCGAAAAGCGCGCGCTTTCCGGATCGAGCACGTCGCGGGTGCCCGTTGGCGCCTGAAACGGGTTCACTTCGTCGATGCAGCGTTTGTTCGATCGCCGCCGGGCAGAAGTCGATAGGCGTCATAGACACCATCGAGCTGTCGTAGGCCATTGAGCACAGAATCCAGGTGCCCGACATCAGAGAGTTCACACTCGAAACGCATACATGTCACCCTATCTTCTGCAGTCTGGGTCGATGAGGAGATGATCCTTACCTGAAATTCGCCAAGTACTCGCGCAACGTCAACGAACACCTGGGAGCGTCCAATCGCCTTGACCTCGATACCGGCGACGAACACGCCGTCGCGAGCATCGATCCACTCAACCTCGATGAGTCGCTCACGGCTCTTGCCTGCGAGCGAGAGCGCGTTGATGCAGCTATCCCGATGAACCGATACTCCTCTGCCCCTCGTTACGAACCCGATGATCGCATCTCCAGGCACAGGGGTGCAGCAGCGAGCAAGCGTGACCATGACATCGTCGAGACCCTCGACATAGACCCCAGCTCCTCCGACGACCCGAGTGCTGCGTCGTGGCTGGAAGATCGTCGAGGGCAGCTGCACCTCTCCCCCACGAATATCGCGCTCGAGGTGTTTTACGACATTCTGCGCGCTTGTATGTCCCTCGCCGATCGATGCGTAGAGCGAGTCGAGATCATCAAAACCGAGTTCGGCAGAGACTTCGAGCAACTCCTCGGAGTTCACAAGTCGCTGAGCAGGCATCCCCTCGCGACGCAACATCTTGAGCAGTTCCTCATGGCCACTTGATATCGCATCTTCTCGTCGCTCACGGGTGAACCATTGGCGAATCTTGTTTTTCGCCCGAGAGGAGACAGCGATATTGAGCCAGTCCCGGCTCGGCGCTGCGGTCTGGGCCTTGGAGGTGAAGATCTCCACCGTGTCGCCCGATGAAAGCACGCTGTCGAGTCCGACGAGCCGACCATTGACCCTTGCGCCGACACAGTGATGTCCAACTTCGGTGTGGATCGCATAGGCGAAGTCGACCGGTGTCGCACCAGTCGGCAGCGTGATGATTGCCCCCTTTGGCGTGAAGACATAGACCTCGTCCTGTTCGAGGTCGAGTTTGAGATTTTCGAGAAATTCGATCGGGTCGGTGGTGTCGCGATCAAGATCAACGATCCTTCGTAACCACGCCATATCCTCAACGAGATCGGCGCCATTTTCTTTCGAGGCGCTCTCTTTGTACTCCCAGTGCGCAGCGATACCGTGCTCGGCGCGCCGATGCATCTCATGGGTACGGATCTGAATCTCGAGTGGCTTTCCCCTCGGGCCGACGACCGTGGTGTGCAGTGACTGGTACATGTTGAACTTCGGAGAGTTGATGTAGTCCTTGAAGCGCCCTTGCACCGGGGGCCAAAGGGCGTGCACCGATCCCATCGCGGTCCAGCAGTCCTTTTCCTCATCGACGACGATGCGAATGCCGACGAGGTCATAGATCTCGTCGAACTCTTTGCCGCGCACAACCATCTTCTCGTAGATGCTCCAGAGATGCTTTGGGCGACCGGTGATCTGCGCCTCGATACCAAGCGCAGCAAAACGACCGCGCAAGACGTCGACGACCTGTTCGAGTTCGACGTCGCGCCGCGGCGCTCTCATCTCAACCATCTTCACGATCTCTGCGAAGCGACGCGGATACATCGCCGCAAAGGAGAGATCCTCAAGTTCACGCTTGACAGACTCAATACCAAGACGATGGGCAAGCGGTGCATAGATATCAAGCGTCTGTTGCGCGGTGCGTTCTTGTTTCCATTGAGCCATTACCGAGAGCGTGCGCATGTTGTGCAGCCGGTCGGCAAGCTTGATCACGAGAACACGCCAGTCCTTTGCCATTGCAACG
>DATLTI010000232.1:0-4053 GCA_035533675.1 Acidimicrobiales bacterium
GAGTTGGGTGATTCAAGGGGTGTCTCGATGCACTGACCGGTCTCGTCATAGCACCAGCCGTGATAGGGACAGCGAAGCCCCTTCTCCTCTGGGATCCCGAACACCATGTCGACAAGCCGGTGACCACAGTGTCTGCCGATCAGACCAAGCCTGCCGGAGCGGTCGCGATAGAGGACAAGGTCTTCTCCGAGGATGCGGACCGACTGCACCGGGTTCTCGTCGAGCTTCGCGGTCGGAGCGATCGGGTGCCAGTAACGGCGCATCATCTCGCCGCCCGGTGTTCCCTTGCCGACCTGGGTAAGACGATCGTTGTGTTCTTTGGTGACCATCGTGCGCCCCCGCCCTCTCGAAATGCTGCACCGTTGCTTTTTAAAGTAGCACTCGATCCAAAAAGCCTCCAGCGTGGCGCTCATTCAATGTTTCTTCGCACCTCCGCGGTACGCAGTAGTCATTCGGATCAACTCCCAGATGACGAATCGACGCGAGTCAGCGCCCGGATACCGAGAATGTCCCTTGCCGCCTGAGTGGAGACATTTCCCTGACGGGTAAGCGCGACGAGACCGAGCGAGGCGGCGGACTCGCGTATTGCGAGGCACTCCTCAAGACAGGCAAGGCCCCATTCGCCATTGTGCAATGGTGCTTTGCCAAAGGCGATCGCACGATAAAACTCCTCGACGATGACCTCGGTACCGGCAGTTCCTTCCACCGCGATCTCTCGTCGTCCTGAGTCGTCATAGACATAGATCGATCCCGAGGGTGCTGGACGCATGTCTCCTCCCTCACAGTTCACCAAGGTGAATCCATAGACCCCGCTTCCCTGAGTGCTCCCGGTCGAATCGGACTCGGCTCGCTTGAGCTCTGCTTCGAGTTCCGGGGTGTTGGCGATGTCATCAAGGGTTCGCCTCGAGAGGCCGACTTTCTCGCCATTGCCGAGACCTTTGGTGAACTCGTCGGAGTGAAAATGGCCGTATCCGCCATAGATCGAGGTCGCGACGACGCCGTCTTCGTGGTTGATCCAGGAGTAGTACGCACCCTCTCCGGCTCGCTTTGGGTCATAGTCTCCCGTCATGCCCCGAAGCGCGCGCGCCGGAGTACCTGCGAGCAGCCGGATGATGTCGTATTCATGAGCGCCTTGACGAAGCACCACTCCGCCCGTCTCTGGCGCTCGCTCGTCAAGTCCGCGAGGACGATAGAACCAGTCGGTGAAATGCCACCGATGTACAGCCCGTACCTTTCCGAGCGCTCCACTTTCGATGATCTGCCACATCGCGATGATCGGACGATCCACACTGCGTTTGTGGCAGACCATCAGCGTCAGACCCTTTGTCCTCGCAAGCGCAATCATTGACTCTGCAGCTTCGAGAGTGGTCGATATTGGCTTTTCGACAAGCACGTTGATGCCCGCGTTCAGACATGCAAGCGTCTGTTGTTCATGCAGTTTTGTTGGTGTGGCGATATAGACGCCATCGAGTTCAATTTGATCGAGGAGTTCTTCGACGCTGAGAAAGACTGGTCCATCGAAGCGCTCAATAAAACGTGCCTGCGCTCTTGGGTCGGTATCGACAGCAGCGACCACATCGAAGTTATTGCTTCCAACAACATCGCCGAGCACCATCGAGGCTGCGTCACCGTTTCCGATAATGCCTATTCGCACTCTGTCGGTATCCAAATCAATGCTCCTTGTCGCGTAGATGCATCATTGATTGTGACGCTGATCGAGTAGGTGATGCAACGTCGGCTGAAAAATGTGTGCGTTCTTGCTACCAGTTCCCGCGGTGATCTTCGAGGGAGGCGATGAGCGGGATAACGATAAGGATGGGGATTCCGACGAGCACGAATCCCCATCCAAGGATGATGCCAGGATCGAGACTGCGCGAGGCGATCGCGGTCATGATCGATACCGCAACGATTGAGCCGATCGAACGGAACATTCCGCGCATGCCAGTGATGGCCGCAACGTTCTCAGCTGCAAATGAAAGCGTCGCGTTATTTGCAGCCGGCATCGCTGCCCCCATTCCGATCCCGGTGAATCCGGTCGTCAGCGATAGCCAGACGAATGGCCCGACTCCAGAGGGTCGAAAGAACATCATTGCGCTTCCAATGCCGATGATGGTCATGCCGACAATCATCGGCAGGCGAAAGCCGGTTCGCCGGAGCAGAAATGACGCAATGCCCGCGACTGCGATGGTTCCGACGGCTCGAGCGGCGAGCACGGTCCCCGCCTGGAGCGGCGCGATATGAAATCGGTCCTCGGCATAGAGCGGCACGAGCGCCCCAAGTCCGAGTACGGCGGCGCCGTAGATGAGATTCACGAGGTCCATGATGAGAAACGCGCGGCCCTTGAGCAGATAGAGCGGAATGATCGGAAAGGGATTGCGGAGGGTGTTTCGCACAAACGCGAGAGTGAGAAGACCCGCAACGACCAACGATCCAATGAACTCTGGAGAGCCAATGTCGGCGTGTGCCTCTCCAAGCAGGGTTACTGCATACATCGAGACGAGGACGGTCGAACCCAAGAGGAAGATTCCGTAGAGGTCGAGGTTGCCCGTTTGACGTCGCGGCGATTTTGGCAGGTAACGGATCGCTGCCGCGATCACCGCGATGCCGATTGGGATGTTGATGAAAAAAATGCCGCGCCATGACCAGTACGTCACAAAGACACCACCGAGTACCGGACCGGCGATCGCTCCGACCGGCAAGATGCTGGTGAACATCGCAATCGCCCTATCGCGGTTTGGTCCGAAGCTGTCGGCCACGATTCCCGTTGCCGATGGCATGAATGCTCCACCGCCAAGGGCTTGGAACGCGCGCAAGACCACGAGCAGGTAGATGTTTCCGGCGAAGCCACAGGCCAATGAGGCAAGGGTGAAGACCACCGCGGAGACGATGAAGACGCGTTTTCTTCCGAACTGATCGCTGATTCCCCCGGCGATTGGCATGATGACCACGGTCCCAAGCGTTGCGGCGGTAATTGTCCATGCCGTCCAGTTGATTGGCGAATGGAGTGAGCGATGGATTGCAGGGAGAGCGGTGCTAACGATCGTCAGGTCAAGAGATGACATGAAGAGCGCGAAACCAACGACGCTGAAGATCTTCCATTTTGCGGGATCGCCTGTAAGAGCGAGCCCTTCGGGTTCAGGGTCTTGTCGTGGCCATGTTGCTCGGGATGCAGCGGGGGCCGGAATCGACCATTCGCCAAGTTCATTCGGTTCCTCAGGAGGAGTATGGATACCGCCATGTCCTCCCAAGTATCTGCTCCCTCGATCTCGAATGTTCGGGATTCAAGTTAGCTTGCGTGAGGTGAGTGCTCTAGCCGGCGATGCTTGCAACCTTTGGTCGATCCCCCCATGTAACGTGCACACCATCGTTTCGGAGTGTTCGGATAAACCCGACGATCGACAGCGTGATCGCGATGGCGGTTGTTCCCCACGAGACCGCGGATCGCTCGAGCACAAATGCGCGAAGCGATGAGTTCAACAACAGCCAGAGCACGACTCCGGAGTTCACGAGAAGTGTCGCAGCCCAGAGGTAGGAGACGCGAATGAAGAATTGGTGCATCCGTGGGAGTTCCAGAAGCTCTGGAGAGAGCGGGCAGAAATCGTGCGCGAAGCGTTGCGTGAAGGGTCGCCGGAGCATCGCGGTCGCGATCAAGACAAATGAGATTACAACTGCGCCTGCGAGAGGCTGGGCGAAGTAGAAGATGCTGCTCTTTGTCGCGTACGAAATACCGGTCCTGAGCGCAAGAAGTACAGACCCAAGAATCAAAAGTGTGGAAATCCGGTCGCCGCGCACAATTCTCCTGAGCATCGCGCCATAGGACCAGATAAGTGTTGCAATCAGTGCCGCGCGAAATCCAAGCGTCAAAAGTGAGATGTAAAAAACCGCGAGTGGACCAAGAATTCCTTCAACAATGATCGGAATCGCGTGCAGCACAATCAACCGCCTTGGCGGGAAGACCAGTGCATACCCTGCGTGTCCGTCTCCTCGTGGTGAGACGATGAGGGGGGGAAGGCGATCGCGTATTGAAGAACGTTTGATGAGCGAACCCTAGTT
>DATLTI010000233.1:0-2953 GCA_035533675.1 Acidimicrobiales bacterium
GGAGACACACACGCCCAAGCTCCGCCAGCGATGATCGCCGCGAAGACGGTGCCATTGATGACTTTTTGTCCTGGATAGGTGATGGGCCGGCCGGTCATCAATTCCTGAAGTTTGGCGAACGCGATAATCGATCCTGAAAAGCTCACCGAACCGACGATTACCCCAAAAAGCACCTCAATGACCTGATATACCGCAAGCTGTTGTGGATGCGATTGCAAAAAGTCGCTCATCGCCACGAGCGCCGCTGCACCTCCACCCACGCCGTTGAAACCAGCGACCATCTGGGGAACCGCGGTCATCTTTACGTAGCGCGCGATCGGTACACCTATTGCGGTTCCAACAGCCATTGCAATCACGATGATCGCGAATCGGTGAAGACCAGGAGTTGCAAAATTGAATCCAATTGCGACCGCCATACCGAATGCACCGATGATGTTGCCTCGGCGCGCACCCTTGGGGTTCGAGAGCCCCTTAAGGGCAAGGATGAAACAGATCGCCGCGAAGAGATCGACAATGCGGAGCACCGTATCGATCTTCATGAGCGATCACCCGTATCCTCGGGCCGCTTTTTTGGTTCAGGTTTCTGTTTGAACATTTCGAGCATTCGGTCAGTGACGACGAATCCACCAACGACATTGATCGTCGCTAAGATCACGGCGATGATTCCAAGTACGAGCTGCGCGGTGCCCCGGGAATTGCCGAGCACAATCATTGAACCGACGAGAATGACACCGTGGATTGCGTTCGTTCCTGACATCAGCGGCGTATGTAGAACGCTCGGAACCTTTGAGATCACCTCGATCCCCACGAAGACCGAAAGGGCAAAGACGGTAATGAGATTGATGATGTCAGTCCCGCTCATGACCTCTGCTCCTTCAAAAGATTCGCGGTTGGCTCGTGTCGGATCTCTCCTCCGTGGGTGATGCAGCTTCCCGCAACAATCTCGTCGTCAAAGTTGAGCGCCATCTGGCCATCTTTTGAGAGCAGGCCAACGAACTCCGCGATATTTCTTGCATAAAGAAAACTCGCGTGCGTCGGCATTGAACTTGGCAAGTTCCTGACTCCGTGGATGATCACTCCGCTATGGATGACCTCTTCTCCCGGCTTTGAGAGTTCGCAGTTCCCTCCGGATTCTGCGGCAAGGTCGACGATCACGCCTCCAGGCGCCATCGCCTCAACCATCTCGGTTGTGATAAGGCGAGGAGCAGTCCGTCCGGGAATTGCGGCAGTAGTGATTACGACATCTGCAATTGCGACCTCGCGGGCGATCATCTCGCGCTGACGGTTGAGGAAGTCTTCGCTCTGCTCTCTGGCATATCCTCCTGAACCCTCTTGGGTCTCGAGAGTGAGTTCGACGAATGTCGCTCCAAGACTCTGTACCTCGTCCTTTGAGCTTGCACGAACATCGTTTGCGCGAACGACAGCACCGAGTCGTCGAGAGGTCGCAATCGCCTGGAGCCCCGCAACTCCGGCACCGAGAACAAGAACTTTGGCCGGTGGAATCGTCCCCGCTGCAGTCATGAACATCGGCAGGAACTTGCCTAGACGGCTCGCGCCGATCAGCGCAGCACGATATCCAGAGACAGTTGCCTGCGAAGAGAGAGCATCCATCGACTGGGCTCGCGATATGCGAGGGAGAAGATCAAGACCGAATGCGGTGATCTTTCGCTCCCGGAGAAATTCGATCGCCTCGAGATTCGAACTCGGTTGCAAGAGTCCAACGAGCACCGATCCCGCGCTCAAACCGGCGAGGAGCTCTTCTGATGGAGCGCTCACACAGCACAGCACCTCTGCGGCGCCGAGCAGCTCTGTCACATTGTCCGAAACACTGACCTCGTAGGCGCGATACGCGTCGTCTGAGAAGTTGGCTTCAGCGCCGACGCCAGATTCCACCGAGATGTGATGGCCCTGTTTGATGAGCCGGTTAGCGACCTCTGGCACCATTGCACTTCGTCGCTCGAAGGGCGCGCGCTCTTTTAGGATGGTTACTTGCATGGGATATCTGTAGTGGACATTTGCGTTGCATGCAATGGCGTGCGCCAACTTTGTCCCAAAAATTGCCCAATATGGAGAACTTTGCAGTCCCAGGCACTTGATCGAGGACTTCGTCCTATGCTCAAGAGGTGAACAGTATCAATTCATCCGAGCAAGACATCGAAGAGGCAGGGGCGTTCGACAAGAGCGCCTCCGTATCTGAGATGTTCCAAGCAGACGCGCAAGAACTTGACAGCGAGTCGCTTGAAGATCTCGCCGGCGATGGTTCCGTGCTTGAACGGGGGCGCCAGATGCTTGCGGAGGCAGAGGCGAAGCTTGCAGGGGTTGAACGGGCGCTTGCGCGTCTTGATGCCGGAAATTACGGACTTTGCGAGGTGTGCGGAGCGCCTATAGCGGCGACACTTCTGGCTGAGCATCCAAGTCTCTCGCGGTGTGCAGAACATGATCAGGAGAGCGCGTCCGCGAGCTGATCTGTCGCGTCGTTTGACGCCGGGTGAGTATTGACGCCGGTTGGGAAAACACCGAGGGGCAACCGAAAACAACCGGTCGCCCCTCGCAATAAATCATTTGCATCGTTACAGCGCCCAAATTCTCGGGCGGCAGGTCGAATCTGTTACTTCTTTGACTCCTTGAAGATTGTGTCGATCTCTGCGATGCCCTCGAGCAGCGAGTCTGCAACGGCAACATCGTTTGTCTTCTTTGCCTCACCGGCAGCCTTCGTGGTCTTCCAGAAAACCTCGTGCAGTTCAGGAAAGCGGGCGAGGTGCTCTGGCTTGAAGTAGTCCGTCCAAAGGACCCAAAGGTGGTGCTTGACCAACTCGGCGCGCTCTTCTTTGATGATCGTGGCACGCTCGCGGAAGAGGTGGTCATCGGATGCGTTGGTCTTTTCCATGCAGGCCTTGACTGATTCGGCCTCAATGCGGGCCTGGGTTGGGTCGTAGACGCCACAGGGAAGGTC
>DATLTI010000234.1:0-3839 GCA_035533675.1 Acidimicrobiales bacterium
AACCACGCGGTGCGGACAGATCCTGGGAAAGGCACCCGCACGGGGCCAACCGATTCATGAGTCACGCACTACGCAGCAGACGACGTCAACTCTGCCGCAGCCAGCCCCAGGCCAGCCAGCACAAGACTTACAGCCGATTCAGACCATTCAGACGTCGCGACCCATCGCAGGAGGCGCCAGTTAGATTGTGCACGTCGGCCCTCTGAGCTGAACCCCTCATTCTTTGATGTTCTATCGGAGGATGGAGACCCTGTGCTCGCACAAAAAAACTCACACACCACAAATACCAGTTAGACAGAAGCGACTTGGCTGGACATATTTTCGTGTAATTACTGGACTAGACAGACGGCAAAGACGCAAACAACAAACTCCATAGTTCTTTTAATCCCAAGGTGCCGGGATCGAGACCCGGGCGGCCCACCAGGAGTTTTAGAAATATTTTGCTTGTGAAATCGAATAATTATCCCAAGGCAACCGAGTGCATTTACACCCTTGCGTTCAACTGGTTCTCAGAATTGAGATGTCCCACAGTGGGAAAATGGGATACTATTGAACTTCAGAACTTGGAGGAAAGATGACGGTCATAGAGACTGACGATCGGAGCCGTGTGGTCTTAACAGGCCACCCGAGCCAGCGTTTTGTGGTCAGAGAAAACGAGGATGGCAGCATCCTCCTTCAGCCTGCTCGCGTGGTGACTGAAGCCCAACTCGAATATGACGAGAATCCCGAACTTCAAGCGCTCTTGTCACGCGCCGCGGCTTCAAAGACTGTCCAACGTCCCCGCCGTTCGAAGTGAGCAACCTCTCGGGTTACTCCGAGATAGCGAACGAACAACTCGATGAGATCGAAGCGTCAGACGCGGAGCTGTACAACGACATATGTGTCCTGTGCGAATTTATTCTGGACCACCCCGAGAAGGCCCAGTCACTCTCGAGCGCGTTAATGACAAAGGATGGTATTCGGTTTCGGTTAGCGGTGCCGGGCCACCACCCGTACAAAGTCTTTTGGTCGAGCGGCGGACCTCGAGTCGAAGCTGTTTTTCCCTACCCGTAACCGACGAACGGCCTACTCCCGAGAGCGAGGAAGAATCGTCCAAAGGACGACTCGGGATCATGGAACCAGTCCATCATTTTAGGGCTCGCTCACGTGGGAACTTTTGGGCTACGAAGAATCAGTTTCATTCGCAGAGCAGTTTGAACCACCCAGTGAGAAGCTTCTAAAACGAGTTGACATCACAGCTGGTCCTAATTACCAGCCAGCGTCACGAATCCACTAAGAGTGTCTCCCGAAGTTTCCTCGGTGAATGACATCAGAAACTGATCTACGACGTTTCGCAACTGATTCACTTTGTGGCGCCAAGTCTTCTGGGCGGTAGCCAATTGAAATTCCACCAATTGGTGCGTAGTCATCAGGCACTTTGAACTCATCTTTAAACGGTTGAAGCTCTTCTGGTCGAATCCCAAAAAATAAAGCACCGAGACCCTCATCAACAGCGGTGAGCAACATCATGAGTGACGCCATGCCAGTGTCAATGAACCAATATGGCGCAGGCCACCTCGCCTCGGCACGATCTTGCCAACCCTTATCTGGCTCGGCGTAGCGTTCAAGGTACGTTGCTTTGTGGGCCAACGGTATGACAACTAGCGGCGCATTTTGAATGCCAGGTGTGTTCTCAACACGCGTAGGCACAAATGGCCAAAACCGTGCTCGATCTTCAGGTTCAGTGAGTGCGAGAAAGGCGAAACCTTGTGAAAAACCCGCAGACGGCGCACGCAGTGCATTCGACAAAATTCTTTCGATAACTTCAGGCTCGATTGATGTATCGCTGTATTCGCGAATCATGCGTCGCTTACGAACTACTTCCGAAAACTCCATGGTTCATGGTACTAATGAATACTTGGTGGGTTATGCACCTCGACAACGGCGACTCGAGAGCAGTCGCTAGAAGTTCAATCGGGTCTCGTCGCTATGACGAGCTCAGTATCGCCTGGCCAGTCCCAAAAGTGGCCGGTGGGTGAATGCTCGTAGAGGAGGTGACGTAGATCGGCTTCGAATTCGGCACGGCGATCTCCGAAGAGTCGCGGGGCGGCGTAAGACATCGAAAAGTAGTTGGCCACCACGGTGTCGACATCTCTGATCAAGTCTGGGCGTCCAGGTGCGTAGATGGTGCGTGAGCCACCGAAGCGCGTTTGCGACAGCGTGTTTTCGAATCGCTCCGGCTGGCCTTCGCGCCAGTTAGCGAGATAGTGGCGCGTGCTCTCGCCGAGATAGGTGAGGATGAGTTCCCTTATTTCGGCGTGAGGAATGCTCGGAACACCGGGGCCATCTGGGCGCGAGCGTCCGTCGACTTCGTGGGAGATCAGGACCAGTGAACCGCCTGGCTCGAGGAGGTCGTAGACGGTCTCCGCTACTTCCAGCCGTCGGACCCGGTGAAACGACTGCCCAAATGTGACTACCCGACACGGCACTATGTCGAACGAGAGGACATCCTCCGCCACTCCCAAAACCCAGCGCACATTATCGATCCCCGCCTGTTGGCAACGTCGCCGGCCCTCCCGCAACATGCCAGGTTCGGGATCGAGCGCGACCGTTTGGTGGAACAACCTGGCCAACTCCAACTCCAAGACACCGGGTCCACAGCCCACGTCAAGAAGCAGACCGGTGCCATCAAGCGACAATTCCTGCGTCATGGTGTCGGCCAGTTGTTCGGAGTATGGCGGGCGTCCTATCGAGTAAAACTCGGCAGTTCCGTGAAATGCCTGCGGGTCGAACTCCACAGTATGACTCTCGCACAGACGCACGCGTTGGTTTCGGAGACCCGCCATGAGCCCGCACGCTGAACAACCGCAATCGCGCAAAAATCCCACATTTCTTCCCACAGACCAATCCGACGCCACCGGACGAATCCGACACCACCGGACAGATTCTCTTTGATTCTCGGATGATTCCGACACCACCGGACGAATCCGACCATACGCAGTGAGGTAGGCCACTGGTTCAGCAGACCACTGTTGTGGTTCAGGTCTCGACCAGGCCATAGTGGTGGCTTCTCAGCACACCGGCCCAAGACCAGCGTTCCCCGCAACGTGATGCAACCTCCCCAGCGGCCCCCTTTCAAACCGTGCGTGCGGTTCTCCCGCACACGGCTTTCCGACATCGTTCACTGCAGTGCATGCGCAGTATCTTGCTTGGCGCTGCGGTAGAGCACGCGTTGGAGGGCTTGAAGATTGCTCACGCCTTCGTCTTGGGCAATGTCACTGGCCCGTAACCGGGTTCGCACGTTGCCTGATTTGTTGGCATTCGTTGGTTGATCTAGTCGATTCGACACTGACCTACTTCTTCCCTTTTTCACTCGTGCATCGATGAAGCAGGGGACCTTCGCTCAAGACGGGTTATGTTGTCCCGTCCGTCATCACTACTACGTCCCCCTCCGACTCCCTCTCGGCCATCCGCCACTTCCCGGAGACCGGTTATAGGCAGACGAACTCCTCATCCCCACAGGATGAGGGCCGAGGAGGGCCTCTCCAGTTGCCACGACAACTTTCTTCACATTCCACGTTCCTTGCGCCGGGGGGTTCTTCGATGTGCGCTCCAAGTACTGGGACATCTTCCATGGCCTTCGCCCTAAGGGAACGGGCTCGGCACCCTCTTGCTCTGCTCTCGCAGGGATTAATAACGACGCTGCAAACTTCACTTAACGTTGCGGACTGCGAATTCGATTCACCCCGCTTCGACGCTGGTATTTCGACCAACGCCGGAGGTTGCACTACCGGGGACCTTGGCGTCTCCTCGGACCGGACTTGCACCGGCAAGCTGTCGCGACCTTGTCGCTCGGTTAC
>DATLTI010000235.1:0-14417 GCA_035533675.1 Acidimicrobiales bacterium
TGAGGTTCCCCACTGAAAGTAGACATCTCACTAGCCGACTGCCAAAGTTGGCTGAAAGGATGTCGCAATGGGAGCAACAAGAAGAAAGTTCACTCTGGAGTTCAAGGTCGAGGCCGCACATCGGGTCATCGATTCGGACAGATCAGTACGTGAGGTTGCTCACGATCTCTCGATTGATGAGAGCCTGTTAAGCAGATGGGTGCGCGACGAGCGTCGTCGTGTTGAATCGGCCGAGGCGTCCGGTGATGTGCCGCTCACCGCAGCGGAACGGACAGAGCTCCTTCGGCTTCGGCGCCAGGTCGCCGAGCAGGAAAAGGACCTGGCCTTTTTGGGAAAAGCGGCAGCGTACTTCGCCGCAAAGCCACCAAGCAAGAACGGTTTGCATTGATGGCGGTGGAGTGCGCGAACTTCGAGATCGCCCGCATGGCACGACTACTCAGCGTCTCCCGCGCTGGCTATTACCGCTGGAGACGTTCCCAAGACCGCGATGTTCTACTACCGAGCGAACAACGCCGGGCCGATCTCGACGCAAAGATCCTCACCTTCCACAAAGCATCGCGCGGCACCTATGGTGCACCCAGGATCACGACAGATCTCGCCGAGGAGGGTTCTTTGGTCAGTCACAACACCGTTGCGAGACGCATGCGTGACCTTGGCCTCTGCGGGGTGAGTCCACGACTGTTCAAGGTCACGACGACGATCACGGATAAGAATGCCAGTTACCCAGATGATCTCGTTGCCCGCCACTTTGATCAGGGTGCGCTCAATCTGGTGTTCACCTCCGATATCACCTACATGAAAATCGGTGAATCTGCGGCCTATCTGTGCGCGATCCGTGACGAACACTCCGGACGCGTGCTCGGTTACGCACTCGCCGATCACATGCGCACCGAGCTCGTGCTCGATGCCCTTCGCCAGACCGTGAAATCGCGTTATGGCAACGTCAGAGGAACTATCTTCCACACGGACCGTGGCAGTCAGTTCAACGACTACCGGGTCGTGGCGCTGTGTGAAAAGGTCGGACTCGTCCGCTCGATGGGAAGGACGGGCTCGTGTTTCGACCATGCGAGTGCCGAATCGTTTTGGTCGATCTTCAAGCATGAGTACTTCTACCGTCACGTCTTTTCCTCGATGGAAGAACTCCGGCAGGGCATCGATAGCTACATCCATTTCTACAATCACCGTCGTCGCTATTCAAAGATCAACAACGTCAGTCCAGTCAAGTTCGAACTATCGTTAGCCAACACGGCGAAAGCCGCCTAATCACGTGTCTACTTTTTCTGGGCAGCCTCACATCTTCGGATCGCCGAAATGATCGGGATAACGACCGTCGTCAAGCATCACCCTGAACACGTCTGGCGACTGATGAGACACCACGGCAGAGTCCGCAACGCCTATCTCGCCAAGCTCGCGAGCGCGACGACGAGGCAACGGCGACCTAGGTCCAAGACCGTTGTCCCAGTGTAAAAAACGCCCGACATGAGAGGGCCACCATTGTCTTCGAGGACGAATCAGGCACTTCGGTGATTCCCTCGGTCCGGCGCACCTGGGTGCCGCGCGGTGAAACCACAGTGCTACACAATCATCTCAACTGGAAGAGCATTGACACCGATGTCGATGGCCGGGGCGATCGCCACACACCAGAAGGCGAGCAGATCGTCTTCGGTACCTGCACCGGTTCCTACAACGACGAACACCTGATCGAGTTCATTCGCGGCTCCATGTCGAGTTCGATGGTGCAAAGGTCGCGCTGATCAGGGACGGGCTGTCGAGTCATCGCAGCAGAACAATGCAGGCGCTCCTTGCGAACCAACGACGAAGGCTTGCTGTTGAGCGGCTTCCCGCCTCCGCACCAGAACCCAACCCGGTCGAAGCGCAGTGGGGAAACGTTAAGAACCAGGAGCTCGCCCACCTCTGTGTCGACACGATTGCCGAGACCGATCGGGTCGCACTTCAAGGCGTAGACCCGATACGCAGCGAGACCAAGCTCGGATTCTCCTTGCGCCATGGTCTGACATCCTTGACGACCAAGCTTCAACGACAAAACGACGAAGGGGTATCCTCTTACGAGTCGCCGAATCCACGACATCTAACGCACAAAAAAAAAGGGGGGCGCCGAAGCGCCCCCCTTTCCCAGATCTGACCAACTATCCAAGTGCGGCCAATATGGCAGTGACCTGCGAAGCCGGGACAGCCAACGTTCCACCAAGTATCTGGATCGCCGACGTGAAGTCCTTCGCACCGTCAAGTCCCTTAGGACCACCTGCAGTCGCTAGAAGGGCCGTAGTCGTCGCGCTTATCGCAACGGTCGGTCCATCGGTCAGCAGAACCGGCCAAAGGTTGGCTGCAGAATATGCTGCAGCACCGAGAGCGTCAAACGCCGTAGCACCCTGCGCCACGATTATCGACGAGGCCGTCCATCCGACACCGACGTTACCTGTGGCAGTCGCACCCTCAAAGGCTGCAATCTTGGCCGAGGTATCACTCGCTACCAAACCGGCGATGACCAGGACTGAGATGCCCTTCAACTCGACAGCACTAATGACCGCCGGAGTCAGCGCAAGCTGTCCACCGATCGCGATCACCTGGTTGACTCCAGCTGACGTCAACTCCGCAGCGGCATCACTGCCGAGCGTTGCGCTACCAGTTGGTGTCTCGATGATCGGAATGCCGTACTTGTAGGCCATGCCCGCTATAGAGGCGGCATCAAGGGTGTCAGTGTCCCCGATAAGGAACGCCGTCTTGCCCGCGGTGGTTGGTCCCGACGTTGACCCCGTACTCGTGGTGTCGTTGTAGAGGCCAAGGCCGCTAGATGAATATGCACCGTTGATCGCGAGGTTACCGGAGTTGGTAAACGAGGCGTTGATCAACTTCGCTGTGTCATCCGCGGTTATACCCGAGGTCATCGTGGAGTTCACCGTGATGTCGTTCCCCGTCAACACCGTTCCTCCGCAGTTGTAGGCCGGTGTCGCCTCAATTGCTGAGATGACAGGAGCCGAAATGGCCAGCGGACCACCAACGAGGTACACGTTCGTCACGCCCATGAGACGCAGCGCTAGCAACGTATCCGGATCGAGTGTGGTCGGTTGCGTGAGTAGCAGACCGGTACTGAGCTTGCCCTCGAGGTACGAAGCAGCGATCGCGTCGATTCCTCCGACGTTTACGGCGTCCGTAGCAAGGACAACGGAGTGCCCGCCTTCGGTACAGGTGTTGAACTGTTTCTCGAACACTGCCGCCGCGGTCGCGTCTGCTGTCGTCCCATTCAGAGTCTGGGTCGAGGTTTCAAGCGCAAAGGGAGTAGGCGTGTTGCCGATAGCTTGGGCAGTCACGCCGCAAGTAGCAGTGGCGCCGGTGACTCCGGTTCCGGCTCCGGCTTTGTAATAGACCGTCGCAACAGCGCGCCCGTTTGTCTCGAAGTCAGCGTGCAAACCACTCAGCGTGATCGTCTCGGCATTGGTCACGGAGGCGGTAGTAATGGCGAAGCCGAGATAGATACCTTGGCTCGCAGTCAAGGGGGTCGAGTTATACACGACAGCCGAAGAGTCAGCGACAAAGCTGGTGTCACCAGTTCCCGTAACTTTCGGTGTTGCGGTGACACTATCCCAAGTGTTCGAGCCATTAAGGGCTAGACAGACGTAGCCAATGGGCATAGCGTCTGCGAACGGCTCAGTGATGGTGATGTTGCTAATCGCGTTATCCGTTGACTTAGCGGCCACCACAGTGGGGGTCACCGAGGTGTTCGTAATTGCAGCAATCGTCATCGGCGAGCCAAAGCTGACACTACCAACAGTGTTGCTCGCGTCTACAAATGAGCCCGAGACGGTAACCGCACCTGAGGCCGCTCCCGCGGACGATACCAACGTAATCCCTGAGATCGTCACCGTAGTGGAGACAGCGGTGGTAGCAGCTGTCGTTACCGGAATGGTCAGGACGTTGGCCGTAGGACAGCCAGTAGCGTTGGAGACCGCCGAGCTTCCGGTTAGAAAAGCCAAGCTGGCGTCGCCGACCACAGAGGCAGTCAATTCTGCTGTGACGGTCACGTCGCTCGTCGTGGTGCATCCACCCGCCGGGTTGAACGTCAGCTGGTACTTGTCACCCGATGCCGGTTCGCTCGTTGCCGGAATAGTGATCACGTAAGAGTTGATCGTTGCCGCGGCAGAACCGACAAGGTAGTTAACAGGCGTTATTGTAGCGACAGTAGAGCCGTCAAGCCCAGCGGTTGTAGCCCCGAGAGCAGGAGCTGCACCGAGCACGGATAGTCCGCCAACCAGGGTAGCGCCCGCAAGGGCTGCCACTCCCCATCGGCGCATTGATAGGAATCGCATTTTCATTCGCCCTCCTTGGGCATTCATCCCTGATCGGATGTCAGGGTCTCTGGTCTATACCCACAAGGGGCACGACCGATCGTAACACCTTGATTCAGTCAGTACCAGTCTTTGTATCCGTCCCGCATTGGTCCGAATTCGTTGACCCGCACCACGTGACGAAACTACTCGCGTTTGTCAGTTCCCGCGAGTCTTTTAATATTCCGATAACAATGTAGTCGGTCAGATGACGAATTGTCGCCGGACGCTCCATGGGGGCTTTCAGCCAATCCGCAGTTCCCCTCAGGACCTGGGCCAAAACCGCATTTCAAGCGCGTAAACCGCACCTGTCTGTCGAGAAGGTACCGGTATAAAACCATGATGCTCCTATATCTGGTCAAGCTACTTTCAAAAGGTGCTGATCACCACTGGAAGTATCTCGAATCGTTCGATAGACCTCGCGAACCGCGTAGCGCTTGAGACAGCGCATGACCTCTTTCTTCGTTTTTCCCTCGGCCAAACGTCTCTCTATGTAGTCCTTTGAGGGCTGGTGTATCCGGAGACGGACGACTATGAGAGTGTGCAGCGCTCGGTTTGCCTGGCGATTGCCGCCGCGGTTCAGGCGGTGTCGAACTTGGCGCCCAGAGGAGGCATCAAGCGGCGAGACCCCACAAAGCTTTGCAAAAGCAGCCTCGGAACGGATCCGACCGCCGTTGTCGCCTAGCGCGGTGAGCAAAGTCGCGGCGACATCGGGACCGACGCCTGGAAGCTCGAGGAGCTCTGGACAACTCGTATGCACCATGCGCTCGATCTGGCGCTCGAGCTCTTTGGCCTCTTGTTCAAGGAATTCATAGCGGCGCGCAAGAAACGCCAGCGTGAAGATGGCCGCCTCTTCCGGCGTCTTTGGTTCATGCACCGGAGTCATCTGCGCACAGGTCCGCACCTTCTTTCTCGCGCTGAGACCGGCGAGAGCCTCTCGGACTTCGATCGGCGCGGTGATGACAAGATGCTGCAGTTCGACAATCGCGACACCTTTCGCCTTCACCGCTGAGGCCCTGGTTACACGCAGCATTCGAAGGCTCTCGACGTTGCCGTTGCCCGATTTCGGGACACCGACGGTCTCGCCAGCCAGGACGGCTGCCGCTGCCATGTCCGCATCTATAAAGTCCGTCTTGCCCTGTCGAGCACGTCTCTGACGGTTTGGTCGACCGATCTCAAGGACGGATTCACCATGTTCGCTTAGGTAGCGGGCGAGTCCTGCACCATAGGAGTTTGGCCCTTCAATGCCAAAGCTCTCAATGACACCGAGCCTTTGCGCCCAGGCAAGAAGCTTTCGATATCCGAGTTCGGTCGTCGCAGCTTTGATGTTGCCAATTGACCTTCCGAGCTGATCTTTCGCAGAGGCGACATGGAAATCCTTGTGGGTGTCGACTCCAACGACAATCTGCGGTCGTGCTTTCAGTGCGACGCTCGTCATGGCTTCCTTTCCTAAGATGGTCACTGAAGTGGCGATCCGCCGGGCGGGGACGATACTGCTATGGGACGCGTGTCGAGCTCCTATCAGGTCAAACCGTCCGGCGGGTCACGCCGGACCACACTCAACCGACAAATCGGGATAAAGGCATAAGCGCCGGTATAGAAACGAGTCAGATTGAGGGTGGCAGGGTGACCCTAGCGACTTCCCCCAAGAATGCAGAAAGGAGTGGATCGCCACTCCTTGATTAGCAGTATAGATAGTCATGTAATGACGTGTAGTTGGTGCCAAAATCCCTTGAAATACTGGATTTCGATCTCATGTGGACCACACATTGTCGACATGTCTAGAGCCACGATGCCGAGCCGTGGTTCACCACCAGCGGTGCAGTTGCGCGATCGCTTTCGCGAGGACGGCAAGGCGCACGACCGCACGCTCGCAAACCTGTCTCACTGGCCAGAGGACAGGGTCGACGCGCTCGCTCGTGTCCTGAAGGGATCGCCCGCCAAGAACCTCTCTCGAGGAAGCCTTCGAGGTTACCTGCAGCTTTGTGCACGGCCGTGTCGCCGCCGTGCTCGGGACGTTGCTCGGTCTCGACAGGATGATCGACCCGGTTCCCTCGAAACGCCACGAGCTCGTTGTTGCCATGGTTGTCGCCCAGGTGATCGATCCCTCCTCCGGGCTCGCCTCTGCACGGGCACGGGCACTTCGACGCGAGACGACATCAAATTCGCTCGGTGATCTGCTCACGCTGAAACGTTGTGACGAGGACGACCTTTACGAGGCGATGGATTACGCGCTAACCCGACAGGTATCGATCGAGGGCAACCTCGCCCGGGCACATCTTGCCGACGGGATGCTCGTGCTCTATGACGTCTCCTCGGCAGCGTTCGAAGGAAAGACCGGTGCGCCCGATGTGATCGGCCATGTGAAAGACGCTGTGTACAACCGTCTCCAGATCATCCATCCCGACTATCCCGGCCAGCGGCTCGTCGTGTACGAGGACCCGCTCCTTTGCGAAAAACGCAAGAGAAAGCGCGAGGCGTTGCTGTGTGCAGCCAAGCAAGAGCTCGACAAGATCGCTTCGGCAGTTGCCCAGACACGACGACCGCTACGCGGAACAGAGATGATCAGCCTTCGTCAAGGCGGTCAACCGTTATCAGGTCGCGAAGCACGTTGTCATCGAGATCACCAACGATTCCCTCTCGTTCTCTCGCGACGGGCAAGCGATCGCCTCTGAGGCGGCACTCGATGAAATCAACGTGCTGCGCATAGGCTTTTCATCTGAGACGCTTCGCACCTCCGAGGTCATCTCGTCCTACAAAACGCTCGAGAGCGTCGAGCGGCTCTTTCGCAACTTCAACACCGAGCTCGACATCCGACCGATCCGTCGCCGGACTGAAGACCGCACCAAGGCGCACCTGTTCTTGTCGATGTACTCGTATTACGTGATCTTTCACATGAACGGGCGGCTTGCACCGATGCTCTTCCAAGATGACGGCGGGGCGAGTGCCAAGATGACGCGCAAGAGCCCGGTCGCATCAGCGCTCCGCTCGAACGGGGCATCAGTGAAGGCCGCGACCAATCAAACTTCGGGCAACGGACCGGCCTACAGCTTTTCTACCCTGCTCGATGACCTTGCCACGATCGCCGTCAACCACATCCAGCCAACAGACGAGGACCTGCCCTCCTTTGAGGTGGTCACGACACCGACTCCAATCCAACGTCGAGCCTTCGAACTGCTTGGTCTCTCGCACCGGGCCGACTACATGTAGCCGGACCGGTTACATGTAGTCAGTACCTCTGCCAGTCAATGCCTGAACGAACCAGGCAAATGAGTGAATTTCCCCGACACCGTGGGAGGAACTTCGAGCTAACTTGGGTGGGTGATTGGGGACCCCGGGAGGTCAGGAGCGTTGGACAGGCCGCGGATCTCGCTCTGTTGCATCACC
This sequence comes from Acidimicrobiales bacterium, assembly GCA_035533675.1. Classification (GTDB taxonomy): domain Bacteria; phylum Actinomycetota; class Acidimicrobiia; order Acidimicrobiales; family Bog-793; genus CAIVND01. The sequence goes on from DATLTI010000235.1 coordinate 7,731, forward strand.
GGCGGCCCTCTCCGCCAGGTGGCAGCGATTCTCAAGCTCTACCGACCGATCGTCGACGAGATCGTCGTCGCGGTGAATGGCCGTTTCACCGAGGAAGAACTCAGCCCACTCTCCGGGCTCGCCGACCGCGTGTTGCCCTGTGAGATGCGCGAGGACTTCTTGCAAGAGCGCTACCGCGCCTGGCTCTATGGACAGTGCCGCGGGGAATTCATCTGCACCGTCGACACCGACGAGGTCCCGAGCTCCGCGCTGCTCGCAGCGCTGCCCGCGCTCGCCGCGGCACGAGACGTCGTCACCTATCTCACCACCTGCAGATGGTGTTATCCCGACCTTGCACACTGGTTGGATGAGTACCCATGGGAGCCATCATGGAAGATGATCCTCGTCCGCAACGACCCCGCCACCCTTTACATCAAAGGTGGCGTGCACGAGGGAGTGATGGCCGTTGCGCCCTACAGCTTTCTCGAGCTGCCCGTGTACCACATCAGCGATGTGACGATGGCGCTCCAAGAGCGCGAGCGCAAGATCGCCTTTTATGACGGGTTAGACGGCAACCAGCTGCTCGAAGACGGCCGGCCGGTGAGCGAGGTGTTCTACCTCCCCGAGCGCTTTGCCCGCCACCCACCAGCCGATATCCCTCCAGAGGATCTCGCACTCATCGACCAGGTGCTCAGCGCAGACACCACCAGAGACAGAGTGCTTGAGCGCGAATCGGCGAACGATGAACCCGGTGAGCTGCTCCCGGGCACGTTCGCCTATGAGGCGATCCTTGGCTCATGGCCCGAGCGTCCGCTTCACAACGGCGCCTACCGGGCGCAGATTGAGCTGCGGCGGGGCCGTACCCCCGAGCGCGAGATGGCGAAGTTACAGCCGAGCGAGCTGCGCCCGATGATGGTTCGCATCGAGAACTGCGGGGACTCCACCTGGCTGCGTGAGGCCCGCAACCGCGTCTCGCTCTCCTCGCGCTTTTTCAAAATCGGAACTGCGGGGGCCCGCGGAGAGCTCGTCCGCGAGTGCGCGCGCTTCCCCTTTCCCGCCGATCTCCACCCCGGCCAAGCAAGGCTGCTCCCGTTCGAGGTCCAAGCGCCCGAGGAGCCAGGCGAGTACCTCCTCGTCGTGGACCTCGTCGAGGAGTACGTCCGCTGGTTCGAATCCGGCCTTGAGCTACCCGTACGCGTCTCCCCCGTCGGGCCCGCGAGGAGAGTTCTCACCGGGACAAGCAGCATCACCGACAACTCATCTCGTGGAGAGATTGTCCCCAACGTCGATGCCGAGCCGCGCGGAGGACCGATCGGAGGACCGGCCCCGACCGATGAGCAATCTGGCAGGCCGGGGTCCGTGCGGATCCAAACTGTCCTGTACTGTCCACCAAGAGAGAGCTTTGCTCGCTACCTGCGCGCCATCGCCCAGATGGTCCGTACCACCATCCATGCACGCCCCGAGCTCCTCATCGAGATCGCACTTGGCGATAATTCGCCGTCGGCGACCCATCGGCGAGATGAGGTCGACCAGCTCCGCTCGTCCTTCGAGGAGACCGGGCTGCATGGGCTGACCTACGAACACTTTGACGACAACCTCGGCCATGGAGGCGCCCACAACCGTCTGCTCGACGATGCGCGTGGCGCCGAACTCATCTTCATCCTCAATCCCGATACCTGTCCCTCACCCAACCTGCTCCTCGAGCTCCTCGAGGCGATGACAGGCTCGGTTGGTATCGTCGAGGCTCGCCAGCTGCCCCTCGAGCACCAGAAGGCCTACGACCCCGTGACCGGAGACACGGGCTGGGCTTCGGGAGCGTGTTCGCTTGTGCGACGCGAGGTATTCGAAGCAACCGGCGGCTATGACGCCGATGCGTTTTTTCTCTACTGTGACGACGTCGACCTCTCCTGGCGGACCCGACTCGCCGGGTACCGGATCGTCTACCAGCCAAGTGCGGTCTGTTTCCACGACAAGCGGCTCTCTGTCGAGGCGAAGGAGCAGCCGAGCGACATAGAGATCTACCACTCCGGGCTCGCCGCGCTCCTGCTTGCAACGAAGTACTCGCGCGCCGATCTCGCACAGGCGCAGCTGCGCGACCTCGCGAACTCACCCATCCCGATCCATACCGAGATCGTCGAAGCCTTCACCCGTCGCCAACGCGAGGGAAACCTGCCAACGCCGCTCGACCACGACAACGAGGTGGCCGACTTCTCCACCTACGCCTACGCGTCCCTGCGCTTCGACTATGACCGCTGAGACCGATCCGCCCTCAGTGTCCCGCGCGGTCGCGAACGACACCGAAGCCCCGCCCTACGCGAGTGTCCTCGATCTCCTCAAGGCACACGCCCGTGAACCCGGCGGTCTGGTGCTTGACATCGGTGGCGGCCTCTCCGTCATCGCCGAATCGGTGCGTGGGCTTGGACTTGCCTACGTCGGGCTCGAGCTGGACGTTACGGGAATCGAAGGATACGGCGATCGGGAGGCTGGGGGGGGCCGGCTCGACCTGCGCCATGACCAAGCGTTGCGAGAACACCTCGAGCGGGTGATCGCCGGGCGCCCACTGGTTGGAATCACCGCCGGTGGCGTCATCGGACAGCTTGTCGATGGCCCCCATGGCATGTCAGTTCTCACAACCCTGAGCCAGCTCGCGTTGGCCAACGGCCGGCCACCTCTTGTCGTCTGCGTCGAACAAATAGCGCCGTTCGACCTCGTCGTCGAGTTGATGCTCGGTTTCTGTGACATCTCCCCAGCGGGGATGTTTAGCGAAACAGGTGCCGCGACCGGCTCACCCGACCGACTTGAGCGGGCATTGGCAGGGACCGGCTGGTCACCTATCGGCGTGGCGAAGGACGCGCCCAATGACGATCAGCAGCTGCCAACCGACTCTGCCACACTGGCCCGGAGCCTGCTCAGAAGACTCATCGCACGCGTCCAGGGTCGGCCAGTCCGAGCGACCCCGGTGAACCAGCTCATCCGGGCCTACGCTCCGGTCGCACCTGCATCCTCGACGGCGAACGGCCGACCGGGCGCCAAACTCGACGACAGACCAGCTCCGCTCCTCAGCGTGTTACTTATCGCGAACGGCGCATCGGAGGCAGAGCTGACCGACGTACTCATCGCGCTCGATGCCCAGAGCGTGACCGATTTCGAGCTGATCGTGATCGCTCCCGAATCCGCAGAAGACGGCGCAAGGAGGTTCGAGGAGCTGCTCGCTCCGTTCTCGTCTGGTCTCTCGGCGCGTTCCCGGGTCGTACCGGGGCCACCCGAATCACCGCTGCCGGGGTACCGAAGCGACGCGATCCGAGTTGGGTCCGCCACGGCGCGTGGCCACTACATCACGGTCCTCGACGGGCAGAGCGTCGTCTTCGGCCACTTCGCGGAGGTGTTCGTGCGCCTCGCCACAGAGCATCCCGCGGCGGTCCTCCGGGCCCAGGCCATCGCCCAGCCGATGCGCCAGCTGACTTGGCCGGGTGGTCGTACAGGTTTCGAGCCGATCGCTGGCGCGACGCCTGCGTCCACAACGCACTTTTCGCTGCCCGGGCACCTTGTCTCGCCAGGATCACCGCCGGGAAGCTACGCCCTCGAACGAAGTTACGTTGACGGTTTCGCACCTGGCTGTGATGAGGACGAGATGCTCGCCGAGGCGGCGATGCTGGGCGGGGTCCACGAGACGCCCGACGAGGTAATCCTGCTTCTGCGGCGCTTCGAAGAACAGGTCCCGATCATCGCAGCCGAAATTGACCGCATGGACCAGTACCTGCCTGCCAATCGGATCGACCGAGCACCGATGACGTTTCACGCGCGCTCCCCAGCCGAACCCGCCGGACCTGCCAGACCTGTCGCGCCAGGCCCATCAACCGCGTCGTCGCTCGAGGACGCCCAGGCCGAACTGGCTGATGCCCGGACTCATCTTGTAGGCGTGCTCGGTGAACTTGCCGCGGTTCGCGACTCAACGAGTTGGCACCTCACCGCCCCGCTCAGGCGACTGTCTAGCGCACTGTACCGGGCTGGCCGTTGGCGTTCTAAGTAGCTGGCCTGTGTGTTTCACGCCAGCTGCATGCGCAGCTTTTGTATCGCGGCTCGCTCACCTTCCGCGCCGAGGACCGGCGAGGACCGACCCTCTGGGTTCAAGGTGCGCGTGTCCCTGTTGGCCGTATCTTGCCCTTCACCCAGAGTGACCGTAGTCTTGTCAGGTGGCGACGAGAGATGGCAGCGTGATCTCGCCGGACCATTCACTCATCTACGATTCTGATGTCAGACGCTCCGCTGTCCGCGGCTCGCTGTACGACCTCTATCGCTACCGTGCGCTGGTCCGGCTGCTGGTGGCGCGCGATCTGACGGTTCGCTACAAGCGGTCTCTGTTGGGAGTGACTTGGACAGTTCTCAACCCGCTGCTCACGTCGCTCGTCATGTGGGTAGTCTTCAGTCACTTGTTTCATTCCAAGATCCCAGGAAACGTTCCGTTTCTTGTCTACCTACTCGCCGGCAATCTTGTTGCCACTTACTTTCAGCAGGGGATCACCATGACCTCCGCTTCGCTCACTTCATCCGCGAGCCTGCTTACGAAGGTCTACGTACCGCCAGCAGTCTTCGCGTTCTCCGCGGCGTGCGGTGGCGCAATAAATCTCCTCTTCGGGCTCGTACCGCTCTTCATATTCCAGCTTTGGCTCGGAACAGGTATTGCCTGGACTGCGATCGCGCTCCCCGTTCTGCTCTTGTTTATGCTCGCCATGATCGCGGGAGTTGGACTCTCTCTTTCGACGTTTGCCATTCTGTACGATGATGTTCTCCAGCTCGTCGCGGTGCTCTTAATGCTTGCTATGTATCTATCGGCGGTCTTCTATCCCATCTCGATCGTCCCCGCGCAATTCCGCCAGCTGTTCTACTTGAACCCCCTCTATTCGTACGTCAATGTCTTCCGGTTCCTCGTCTATGGCGGCCCCCGTCCCTCCTGGCTTTCGTTTGTCATTATCGTGGCCACAGGTGTTGTGGGCCTTTCGGTTGGCCTTGCAATCTTCACCCGGCGCTGGCCAAAGGTTGCGGTACTTCTTTGAAAAGCGCTCCCCCAATTCAGGTTGACCGGGTCACCCTTGAATACCGGATCCCGCGCCATCGGGCGAACTCGCTCAAAGAGACAGCAGTGCGAATCGCGCGGCGCGGTATTGCCTATGACCTGCTCCGAGCTGTTGATGAGGTGTCTTTTGAGATACAACGGGGCGAGGTGCTTGGTATTATCGGACCGAACGGCGCGGGGAAGTCGACCCTGATGAAACTTATGGCCCGGGTTCTACCCCCTACGGATGGCCGGATCCGGGTCCTCGGCCGCGTCTCCCCGATGATCGAACTCGGTGCCGGGTTCAACCCTGAGCAAACTGCTAGAGAAAACATCATCCTCTACGGAACTCTGCTCGGGCGCGACGCACGCGAGATGCGGAGGCGATGTGGGAATGTCGTAGAATGGGCAGGGCTCTCGGAGTACCTCGACGTGCCCATTAGGGCGTTTTCGTCCGGGATGATCGCACGCCTCGCCTTTTCGGTCGCGGTCGATATCCAGCCTGACGTGCTGTTGATCGACGAGATTCTCTCAGTTGGTGACGCTGCCTTTCAGGAGCAGTCGAACGAGCGGATGACCGAGCTCATCCAGGGCGGCGCGGCGGTCGTTCTCGTGACCCATCAGACGAACCAGGTTGTCGATCACGCCCACCGAGCTATCTGGCTCGACCACGGTCACATCAAGCAGATCGGCGATCCGGGGATGGTCGTGGAGGCGTACCTGGCATCTGCGACACCAACGATAAACCCGGAAGGCCGCGAGGTTGACTGATCACGAAGCAAAGTGGGCGGTTGCGCCGGGGAAGCCTGTTCGAGTCATGTTCGTCTCTGGGGCCGGCGCGGCATGTTCAGCTTCGTGCACGGTGTCGTCGCGGCGTCAGACGCGGGCCGCTCGATCGAGGCCATGGTCTCAGTTTCAAAAGAGAGCGAGCGCTTTGCCGACTGGAGCGAACTCGGTGACCGCCTGAATGAAGTTCACACCTTTACGGCACCGATCGGCGCAATCGCCGGCGCCTGGTGCCTACCTTGGCTCCGGCGAGCACTCACGGCTGCGTTTCGAAATGTGAGCATCGACCTTGTGATCGACCTCTGAAGTGGATCCCCGATCCTGGACAGCTTCCTAAGATGTGAGCACTTACGCATCCTGGAGGTGCAAGTGCAGGGAAGACGAAATAAATTCAAGCCTGATTTCAAGGCAAAGGTTGCTCTCGAAGCACTCAAGGGCGACAAGTCCACCGCCGAGCTCGCGCAGATCTTCGGTGTGCATCCGACACAGATCGCCAAGTGGAAAAAACAGCTGCTCGACTCTGCTGCGAGCGTCTTTGAGAGCTCGCACGTCAAGGCCGAGGCACCCGTCGATGTCGACGCGCTTTACAAGAAGATCGGCAAACTCGAGATGGAGCGGGATTTTTTAGTCTCTGCGCCAGGGGTGATTGGTCATCTGGGGAGAGACGACAGATGATCGACCCTGAGCTCGAACTTCCCGTCTCCTCACAGTGTCGACTGCTGAGCGTCCCACGCTCCACCTATTACTACGAGCGCCGTGAGACCGAATCAGACGAGAACCTTGTGCTGATGCAAGCAATCGACCAGCTCTACCTCGCACATCCAGAGAACGGCTCGCGGTTGATGACCAAGGTGCTTCGCAGACGCGGT